>CAZIXL010000344.1:0-4275 GCA_964542885.1 uncultured bacterium | reverse complement strand
GTTCAGCGTGGGCCGCGGGCAGGTGGGCCGCTACGAGGTGGCGCGGGCCGCGCTGGGCGAGGCCGAGTCGCAGATGGAGCGCCTGCTGCGCCTGGACCACGTGAGCCCGACGGTGGACTCGCTCGCGCTGGGCCACAACTACTCGTTCCCGTTCACCTACCGTGCCGCGACGCTCGGCACCGTCGGGTGGCACGTGGACCCCTACGACGATCCCTACATCCCGAACAGCCCCAACCTGCGGCGCCTGGTCGTGGTCGTGCACTGGAACGTCGTGGTGCCCGATTCGGTGCGGTTCGACCAGTTGCTGCCCCTGCAGTCGCCTTGAGCCCGGCCCCCCTCGACCCCATGACGCCACGCCTGCGCGACCAGAGCGGACTGACGCTGACCGAGGTGACGATCGTCGCCGTGATCGGCCTGCTCGTGCTGCTCGGCCTCGGCGGCTTCTACCTCAACTCGCAGGCCACCTGGCTCGACGCCTCCTCGCAGGCCCTCACGCAGCGCGAGGCGACCTTCGTCACCGAGGTGATCGGGGACGCGGCGCGCCGCAGCGACGGGGCGATCGGAACGCCGATTCCCGACGCGGATCACGGCCAGCTCCAGCTCCGGTTCCCGACGGGACCGGACATGTACTTCTGGTGGAACCCCGCGGACTCGCTCGTGCACAGCGGAACCGACATGGTGAACGACGACCGCGGCCCGATGCTCGACTCCAGGGTCGAGCGTTTCCGCGTCGACGTGCCGACCAACGACTACGTGAAGGTGTCGATGCGGCTGCGCTCGGCCACTGGTTCGCGCGTCGAGGTGGCGTTCGGCACCTTCCTGAGGAACCACTGATGGCGACCCGCCCGGGCGTGCGCGCCGCTGCGGCGCGGGGCTTCGTGCTCGTGGGCGTGGTCATGATGGTGATCGCGCTCACGATCATCGGGCTGTCGCTCTACAGCCTCTCGGGCTACGAGACGCAGTTCTACGGCCAGTCGCTCTTCGACCGCCAGGCGCTCTACTCGGCGAGCGGCGGCGTCGAACTGGTCAAGGAACTGGTGCTCTCGGACCAGGGTTCGCCGGCGATGCCGCGCCTCTCGAGCGCCGGGCTCGCCGTGGGCCGCGAGGGCGTCGTGTCGGCGCTCGCCTGGCAGGACTCCCCGGCCGACTCGTCCGGCCCGATCGACTTCGGCCAGCCGGTCCACATCCGCGTCGGCGTGGACGTTCACGGCGTCGAACGGACGGTCGAGGGGCAGTTCAGCGCGACCGAGGCGAAGAGCCCCTACCGCTACCTGCTCACCGTGCCGGGCCAGGTGATCGCCGTCGCGCCACCGGGCAGCCAGTGCGACGAGCCGATCGTCGGCTACCCGTTCGGCCGTGCGCGGGTCGTGATGAGCGGGAACGCCTGGCAGAACATCCCGCCTGCCGACAGCGCGTGGAAGTCCCCGAGTTGCTTCGCCGTGAACCTGGTCGCGCCGTTCATGATCACGCCTGACCGCGCCCCCTCCACGGACGCATCGGGCTTCGTCTCGGCCCACATCGGCGGCGCGACGCTGCCGACCATGGTGCTCGGGACCGGCGGTACGCCGGTCAACGTGCTGGATTTGGACGGGAGCTACTCCGGCCGCTTCTTCCGCAGCCCGACGAGCGACCCCGGCGCGCCCCAGGCGTTGCGGAACGGATTCGACTTCGTCTCGGAGAACCCGCTCCGGATCCGGGTCCGCGGTACCGCGATCTGGGTCGTCCAGCGCGGGCTGCATCTCTCGAACGGCCTCCGCGTCGAGCGCCTGCCCAACACCGAATCGCAGCCGAACCTGGTCATCGTGGCCGGGCCCAGCGGCCGCTATCCGGGCAGCCAGACCGTCGGCCTCGACATCCTGCGCGGCATCAACATCGATTCCGGCCCCAACTCCGACGTGAACGTCTTCCTCGTCACCGACGGTGACCTGGTGGACAGCGAGGAGAACAACGGCACCAGCGACCTCAACTACGCGGGCCGCCTGTGCATGTTCGCGCAGAACTACCTGCTCCTGCCCGGAGGCCTGCTGAGCGCGACGAGCCCCAACCACGCGGAACGCCGCTACGGCGGCCCGTCCATGCTGACCGCCGCGGACGACCTCCTGAGGCGTGGCCTCCTCCCCGCTCCGGTCGGCGGCGCGGCCGAGGGACTCGCCCTCGTTCCCGGCTCGTGGACGACCTCACCGGGTTTGCCGTAATTATCCCCTCCTCATGAAGGTCGGCCTGAACGCCCACCCCTGGGTGGGTCTCGACATCGGCGAGTACAGCGCCAAGCTGGTCACGCTGCGCCACGGCGTGGGCGGGCTGCGACCGTGCGCCAGCGAACTGCTCGTACCCACGGGCACCGACGCCGATCCCATGGCACTCGCCCGGCTCCTCGGCCAGTGCTTCGAGCGCGCCGGGCAGTCCGTGCGGACCCTGAAGGGGCTCACGCTGGGCCTCTCGGGGGCGGACGTGATCGTCAAGCAGATCGCACTCCCGCTCATGGACGACGCCGAGATCCCGGGCGCGCTGCGCTTCGAGGCCCGCAAGCACCTGCCGTTCGACCCGCAGGCCTGCGTGATCGACTTCCAGCTGCTCGGCCGCTATCCGTCCGAGAAGCGGCTCGACGTGCTGCTGGCCGCGGCGCCGCAGGCGCGCCTCGAGCGCGCGCTCGCGCCGCTCAAGGCGCTCGGGATCGACCCCGACATCGTGGACGCCGCGCCGCTCGCGATCACGAACGCGGTCTCGCGCGCCGTCGAGCGCGAAACGGAAGCGCGCGTCGCCATCGACTTCGGCCACAACGGCTCCTGGCTCACGCTCTACCAGCGCGGCGCTCCCTACTTCGCGCGCCGGCTCGAGTTCGGCGGCGCCGCCGTCACGCGCGCGATCGCCGCCACGCTGCGCGTGCCGTTCGAGGAGGCCGAGGAGTGGAAGCTCGAAGCCGGCGCCGACGAGCCGGCGATCCGGGTCGACCCCGACTCGCCCGAGATGAACGGCCTGCGCGAGGCGCTGCGCGCGTTCGCCGAGGAGCTGCGCCGCACGTTCGCCTACTACCGCACGCTCGCGCCCCTGCCCGACCCGGTCACGCTCTGGCTGTCGGGCAACACCGCGCGGCTGCCGGGCATCGCCGGCGCGCTCAGCGCCATGCTCGAGATCCCGACGTTCGTGTTCGATCCGCTCGAGTCGGTCCCCGCCGACGTCCGCGCGGGCCTGCCGGCCGGCGGCCCGCAGTTCGCGCAGGCGTTCGGCCTGGCCCTGAGGACCGCGTGAACGCGACCTTCACGATCAACTTCCGCCGCGAGGTCTTCCAGCGCGAACGCGCGCGCGCCCGCCGCCGCGCGGTCCGCCTCGGGATGTGGCTCGCCTTCCTCGGCGCGCTGGCCGTGGTGCTCGGGCTCTACGCGCTCAACGCGATCTCGCTCGCGCGCCGCACGGCGTCGCTCGAGCGGCAGGTCGAGTTCCGCCGCCGCCAGCCGGCCTCGAGCGACTGGCGCCCGGGCCCGCCCGAGGTCGAGCTGCTCGCGCGCTCGCTGCGCGACGTGAGCGGCTGGCGCGACCGCCTGGCCCGGCTCGCCGAGCTGGTGCCGCCCAACGCGCGCGTGACCGACGTCCAGTTCAATCCCGACAACGCCAGCGGGGGCGCGACGCGCAAGCTCGTGCTGACCGGCGAACTGCGGCCCACCGGTGGCGGCGACCGCATGCAGCAGGTGCTGTCGTTCGTGGGCACGCTGTCGGCCGACTCGATCTTCTCGGCCGGCTACGCGAACGTCCGGCTCGTGACCACGCGCGCCTCCGCCACGGGCGAAGGCGCCGAGTTCGTGATCGAGTGCCGCTGATGAACGCCCTGCTCGCCGCCCGGCTGCGCTCGACCTGGCCCGTTTTCGTCACGGTGGGCGTGCTGGTCGTGTTCGCGGCGGTGCACGCGCTGGTCTACCGGCCGCTGTCGGTCCGTTACGGGAAGGCGCTCGAGCAGGCGGGCCACCTGGGCGCGCTGCTCGACCCGTCGCGCGGCACGATGCCGGCGGCGATGCCGCCGCGCGTCTACACGCTGCTCATGGAGAACTCCGGCCCCGCGGCCGACGTGGACGCCCGCACGCAGGCCGGCGCCCAGGGCGCCGAGCTGGTGCAGCGCCTCTCGAGCCTCGCGACCGACCGCCAGCTGGTCGTGATGGTGGCCGAGCCGGGCCCCGTCACGCAGCAGCCCGGCTGGAACGAGGCGCGCGCCCACCTGCGCATGCGGGGCACGTGGGCGCACTGGCTCGACTTCCTCGACGCGCTCGCGCACGGCGGACGGCT
>CAZIXL010000343.1:0-4297 GCA_964542885.1 uncultured bacterium | reverse complement strand
CATGCCGCCCTCGGCGGTCGTCATGTTCTTGGTCGCGTAGAAGCTGAACGCGGTGTAGTCGCTGATCGAGCCGACCTTGCGCCCGTCGTACCACGTCTCGGCCGCGTGCGCGGCGTCGGCGACGACCGTGAGGTCGTGGCGGCGGGCGATCGCCTGGATCGCGTTCATGTCGCACGGCCAGCCGCACATGTGCACGGGCATGATCGCCTTCGTGCGCGCGGTGATCGCGGCCTCGATCCGCGCGACGTCCAGGTTCTGCGTGCGCTCGTCCACGTCCACGAACACCGGCGTGGCGCCGACGTGCGCGATGACGTTCGCGGTGGCGCAGAACGTGAGCGGCGTCGTGACGACCTCGTCGCCTGGCCCGACGCCCGCGTCGATCAGCGCCAGGTGCAGCGCCGCGGTCGCCGAGTTCATCGACAGGGCGTAGGGCGCGCGCGTGTAGGCGGCGAAGTTCTCCTCGAAGCGGATGCACTTCGGGCCGAACCCGATCCACCCCGAGCGCAGCGTGTCGACGACCTCCCGGATCTCGTCCTCTTCGATCTGCGGCCGACCGAAGACGAGGAAGTCCGGACGCACCGGACGGCCACCTTCGCTGGCGAGCTGCGACATGGAGCGCTGCCTCCCTCGGATGTCCCGCGCGGGATCGCGGGATCCCGGCGTTTCCCTGGACGCCGCGCGGAGGGCGGGAGGCCCGACGCGTTCCCGGTGCTGCCGGAGGGACGCGAACGGCCGCGCGACCGGGGTCGCGACGCCCTTCGCGCGGGCCCGCCGTTTCCGAGGGAGGGAACGGTCTGCTGCGCGCGGTTCCTGACTGACGACGTTCTGGATCGAACTGCGTGCCGACGACGCCCGAGGGGTGGGGCGTCCGCCGCGGGGCTGCGGCGTACGAACGCGTGATCGGCTTTCAGCCGTTTTCAATTGAGTTCAAAGTGCCCCGTTTTTCGCCTCCACCGTGGAAGT
This sequence comes from uncultured bacterium, assembly GCA_964542885.1. Lineage (GTDB taxonomy): Bacteria > Eisenbacteria > RBG-16-71-46 > RBG-16-71-46 > RBG-16-71-46 > CAIXRL01. The sequence goes on along the minus strand of CAZIXL010000343.1, from coordinate 3,334 downwards.
TGGCGCCCGAGCCGGCCCGGTTCGGCCGGCCGCCGCGAGTGGCTCCTGCCAGCAGCGCCTCGAGGCCGTGACCGCGGGCACCGGTCGTGAACTCGCCGAGCACGCGGGCCCGCGCGGCTTCGCCGGCGGCCGCCGGGAGCGCGAGCGCGCGGCGGATCGCGAGCGCGAGCGCCTCCGGATCCTGCGTCGCGACGACCTCCCCGGTTCCGCCGGCGACCCACGGCAGCGCGCCGGCGTTCGTCACCACCGGGACGGCGCCGCACAACATGCCCTCGGCGAGCGAGAGCCCGAACGCCTCGTGCTGCGAGGCCTGCACGACGACCGCCGCGCGCGCGAGCCAGTCCACCTTGGCCTCGTGCGAGACGCGATCGGTGAAGGTCACGTTGGGCGTCGCGATCGCGCGCAGCCCGTCGATCGCGTCGTCCATCCACGCGCCGATGAGCACGAAGCGCGCTTCCGGAACGAGCGCCGCCGCGCGCACGAACGCCTCGTGGCCCTTGCGGGCCAGGTTGCTGCGGTTCACGCCGCCCGTCGTCACGACCAGCGCCGGGTCGCGCGGCGCCGCGCACGCGTAGCGCCCCGGGTCGAGCCCGAGCGGCAGCAGCGCGGCGCGCGCCTCGGGCACGCCGAGCGCGCGCATCTCGCGCATCGTGAACGGCGAGATCCCCACCACCCGCGTCGCGAGTGCCAGCACCGCGCGCGCGACCAGCCCGCGGACGCCGCCGCGCTGGTGGCCGTACGCGATGCCCGGCAGGCACGCGGTGTCGTAGCCGCCGACGACGATCACGAACGGCCGCCCGAGCAGCCGCGCGAACAGCGCGGGCAGGAGCGCGTGCCAGCTCGCGAACCAGCTCATCACCACGTCGGCGGCGGCGACCTTGCGCCACGTACCGGCGGGATCGGGCCAGCGCGTGGGCGCGCCCGTCACCTCGACCTCGTGCCGCTCGCGCAGCAGGCGCAGGTCGATCTCGATGTACTCGGACATCTCGCGGTAGAAGTAGGCGATCCGGGCCATGGTCAGGCCGCCTCCGCGGCGCGCGCGCCGAGCGCGTGCGCGAGCACCGCCGTCATGCGCCGGTCCACGTCGTAGCCGCCCTCGCGGCAGCGGCGCAGCCCGTTCGCGGCGATCCGCGCGCGGGCGTCCTCGTGCGCGAGGTACCAGCGCACCTTCTCCAGCATCTCGCCGTCGCTCGCGAAGAACTCGGCCTCCTCGCCCTCGCGGAACAGCTCGCGGTGCTCGTCCGTGCGCTCGGCCAGCAGGAACCCGCCGCACGCGGGGATCTCGACGCTGCGCTGCGTGTGCCGGTCGCGGTTCACGCGGCGCAGGAAGCCCAGGTTGATCCGCGTGGCCGAGATCGCCCGCGCGTACTCGTCGGACCACAGCGGCCGCCCCTCGACGCGCAGGTTCGGCGCCGACTTCGCGCGCGGCCACGGCCCCCACACGCGCACCGCCACGCCTTCGCGCGCGAGGAAGCGCAGCGACCCCTCGCGCGCCGCCTCGGGCCAGCCGACGAAGCCCACGTCGCCGCCGAGCCGCTCTCGCAGTTCCGGCGTGACCGCGTGCGGCCGGTGCACCTCGGGGCTGTAGCCCTTCGCCACGTAGAACACGTCGCGCGCCCCGGCCGCGCGCAGCTCGGGCACGTTGAAGGTCTTCGTGGTCACGTGCAGGTCGTAGAGCGGCAGGCCCGCGAGCCACTGGCGCGACTGGTTGCGGGGATTCATCTGGTCGTCGGGGGAGTAGTGCAGCAGCACCGCGCCCGGCCAGCGCGCCCGCAGCGCGCACAGCGTCCCGGGCTCGAGCGCCAGGCCCTTCTCGATCCACACCAGGTCCGGCGCCGGCCGCTCGGGCAGCGCCAGCAGCCGGGCGTTGAAGCCCGATTCGTCCCAGTCGCCGAGCAGCCGCCGGCGGATCCGCCACGCGAGCGTGAAGCGCTTCTCCACGAGCCGCCCCGGCACCGTGTCGACCGGCGTGACGCGGTGGCCGAGCCGCGCCAAGCACTGCAGGCGCTGGCGGCTCGTGCTGCCGTCGTAGAGCGGCCCCACGAACACGACGTGCGCGAACGACCCGCTCACGCCGCGCCTCCCGCCACCGCGCGGCCACCGCGCGTGAGCAGCACGATGGCGAGCACGGCCGGCAGGAGGTGCATCGTGAGCGTTTCGAGCTGCGAGGCGATGCAGCCTTCGACCAGGTGGATGCCGGTCAGGAAGACGTAGCCGTAGACGAGCAGCGCGCCGGGCCCGCGGCGCGCCAGGTCGAACGTCGCGCGCAGCGCCGCGCCCAGCAGCGCGCAGCCGGCGAGGACGCCGGGCAGGTGGAAGTCCAGGTACAGCTCGCCCGGCAGCGAGGCGCTGGCGTAGGTGAGCGTGCCCCAGTGCATGTCGGGCATGTAGAGCGACGGGAACACGAGGCCGAAGCTGAGCGGCTTGGCCGGCCACAGCGCGCGCGGGATCCAGTACGTGAACAGGTCCAGCAGGCTGCGGCCCCACTGGAACGGCAGCTCGCCGCCCGTGCGGTGGAGGATCAGCATGAAGCTGTCGGCGCCGTACGCGCGGTTGAACGCGAGCAGCAGCGGCGAGTTCGTGTTCGCGAGGTAGTCGCCGACCGCGGCGTAGTCGAACAGGCCCAGGAACCGGTAGGCGTAGAAGAACGGGAAGAGCGCCGCGAACGCCGCGAACGCGGCCACGAGGCGCCACATGGGGACCGGCCGCCAGGCGAAGTGGCGGAAGAGCCACGGCAGGAAGAGCGTGCGCAGGAGCAGCGACTTGGAGCTGCTCATCAGGTAGAGCGGACCGCAGAGCGCCAGCCCGAGCACCAGCCAGTGCGCCACGAACCGGCGGTCGCGGCGCAGCGCCAGCGCGAGCATGTGCACGTGGAAGCCGACCACGGCGAACTCGGTCAGCGCGATCGTCCACCAGTGGCCGAGCGCCTCCTCGGTGCCCGCGAGCATCGGGTTGCCGGCGCCGCCCAGGAAGCCGCCCAGGCTCCGCGCGCGCAGCAGCGCGCCCGCCAGCCCGAGTGCCGTCATGAGCAGCACCGTGGGCGCGAGCTTCGCGGGCCGCCATGGGCGCACGAGGCGCGGCACCCGGCGTGCGAGCGCGTCGGCCCAGCCGCGCGCGCGGCGCGATTCCCAGCCGGCTTCGGCGGCCACCAGCCCGAGCGCCGAATGGAAGAACGTCCACGCGAGCAGCAGCCGGGCGTGCGCGGTGCCCGCGCCGCCGATCTCGCGCAGGTACGGGCTGTCGACGAACGTCAGCAGGCCCAGGCCGCGCAGGAGCAGCGAGAGCGCGTAGTAGAGGACGAAGAACGGGAACACGTCGCCGGCGTCGAACCCGT
>CAZIXL010000342.1:0-4300 GCA_964542885.1 uncultured bacterium | reverse complement strand
GATCTCGACCTTCACGATGCGCGTGCCCTGCGTGATCCGGCGCGCCACGTCGAGCCCGCTCGTGACGCGCGCGAAGATCGTGTAGCGCCCGTCGAGGTGCGGCTGCGGCGAGAGCGTGACGAACCACTGGCTGCCGCCCGTGTCCTTGCCCGAGAGCGCCATGCCGACCATGCCCGCGTCGTAGCGGAGCCGGTTGTACTCGCAGCGGAGCGTCCAGCCGGGTCCGCCCGCGCCGGTGCCGGTGGGGTCGCCGTCCTGGATCACGAAGTCGGGCACGACGCGGTGGACGAGCGCACCGTCGAAGTAGCCGCGGCGCGCGAGCGTCACGAAGTTGCGCACGGTCTGCGGCGCGGCGGCGGCCTCGAACGCCCACTCCATGTCGCCGGCGCTGGTGCGCACGATCGCGCGCCGCTCGGACGGCACGCCCTCGAAGCCCGGCGGGTAGCGGCGCGGCGGCGCCTTCGCCTGCGCGCGCGCCTCGAGGCTGTCGGCGAAGCGGCGGCCGGCGAGCTGGCGGAGCGCGTCGCGGATCGCGATCCGCGCGTCGGCGTCGGCGTCGCGCGCGTGCTGCTCGTACGCGCGCGCGAGCAGGCGCACCGAGCTGCTGTCGCCCCGGTCACCGAGCGCGCCTGCGCAGGCGGCCGCGAGCAGCGGGTCGCGATCGCGCACGCCCGAGCGCAATGCCGGCAGCATCGCGTCGAGCGGGCCGCCGGGATCCTTCCCCGCCATCGACCCGGCGATCTCGGCCGCGGTCATGCGCTGGAGCAGCGGCTGCCCCACGGCGAAGGCGGCCGGCAGCACCGCGGCCGCGATGGCGGGCTCGCCCAGCAGCCGGATGCCGTCGAGGACCGCGACGCGCACGTACACGGACGAATCCGCGAGCAGCTTCTGCACCGACGACGTGCCGCCGCGGCCGAAGCGCGCGACGACCGCCCGCCCGCACGCGCCGCGCGTGGCCGGGTCGGGATCGGCCAGGCCGCGCATCAGCGCCACCCGGGCCTCGCCCGCGGGGCCGCGGCCCGCGGACGCCCACAGGAAGCTGTCGGCCATCACCGTCGCGGCGGTCACGCGCACGTGCGGGTTGGCGTGCCGGAGCAGCGGGTAGACGACGCCGATCTGCCCGGCGTTCGACGAATCGGCGATCTGCTGCAGCGCGCGCAGGGCGTTGACCAGCACCTCGTCGGCGTCGTCGAGGCACACCGCGATGAGCGGCGGCACCGCGCGCCGCGCCCGGAGCCGCCCGAGCGTGCGCGCCGCGTGCGCGCGCACGAGCGCGTCGGGGTCGTGCAGCATGGGTTCGATCGCCGGCGCGATCCGCTCGGGCAGCGGCAGGCGCTCGAGCGCGTAGACGACCCGCCACCGCAGTGACGCGTCGCGCGCGCCGAGGTGCGCGAGCAGCGGTCCGGCCGCGCTCGTGTCGGCCAGGCGCCACAGCGCGACGGCGGCCTGCGCGCGCTGCGCGCCGCTGCTCGCGTCGAGGAACGGCACCACCTTCGCGGTCGCGGCGCGGTCCCCCAGCTTGCCGAGCGCCTCGATCGCCAGTTCGACCACCTCGGGATCGGCGTCCGCGAGCGCGCCCTCGAGCGGCTCGCGCGCGCCCTGCCAGCCGATCTGGCCGAGCGCGAACACCGCCTCGCGCCGCACGTCAGCCGACGGGTCGGCGAGCAGCGGCAGCAGCGCCGGCACCGTGGTCGAGTCCTGCAGCCGGCCCACCGCGAGCGCCGCGCGCGCGCGGAGCTCCGGCGCGGGGTCGGCGAGGAAGCCCTTCAGCACGCCGTCCGACCAGGCGCGCGAGTCCTCGGCGATGGCGATGGCGCGCAGCGGCGGGTCGGTGGTGGCGGCGGCGCACGGCGACGCGACGGCCGCCGCCAGGAAGGCGGCGGCGAGGAGGCAGGGGGCTTTCACGAATCCTCCGGCGCCCGCGCGCGGCGCGCGCTCTACGGGGTGATGTCGGCTTCCACCCGGCGCGGCTTGCGCAGCTTGACCAGCCGGCCCAGGTGCTCGTCGTGCAGGCCGCCGGGGGACCGCGCGCTCAGGCGGTAGAAGTAGACGCCGTTCGCGAGCGGCGTGCCCTCGGCGTCGCGCCCGTCCCAGGCGATCTGGTGGTAGCCGGGCGAGAGGTCCTGCGTGACCCACGAGTTCAGCTTGCGCCCCGAGATCGTGTACACGTCGACCTTCACGTCGGCGGCCTCGGGACCCAGCAGGTCGAACGTGAAGCTCGTGCCGTCGTTGTCGAACGGGTTCGGGAACGCGAACAGGTTGCTCACGCGCAGCTCGCTGGCGCCGAGCTGCACCTTGAAGTTGTGCAGCAGCGTCGCCCCGCCGGCCACGGCCACCACGGCCGCGTACTCGCCGATCGGGTACTCCGCGTGCGGCCACGACAGGATCCACTCGCGGCCCGACGTGTCGCCGGGCGCGGCGGTCCACGTGAACGCCACCGACTGGCCGTTGACGGTCAGCGCGAGGTCCGCGGCCGGGACCAGCGGCTTCGGGCAGACGACGTAGATCGACAGGTTCGCGAGCGGCGAGACCACGTCACCGTCCTGGATCGGCGAGCCGTCCACGCGCAGCGTGGACTCGAGCGGCAGCGAGGCGCGGAAATCGCTCTGCAGCCCGTCGCGGTCGCGCGTGCGGAACGTGTAGGTCACGCTGCGCGCGGGCGGCTGCGCCACGTACACGACGCGGAACCGGCGGCCGCCGAACACGCCGCCCCCCGCCGTGTCGGGGAACGCGGGCGTGACCGCGTAGGCCGCGGCGTCCACGGGCACGTCGCCGGCGCCGGTGTTCGCGTACACGCCCAGCGTGTCGAGCCGCTCGGTCGAGACCAGGTCGGCCACGAAGCGCACGGTGTCGCCCGCCGTGTGCACGCGCACCGGCAGCGCCGGGTCCACGGGCACGTCGTTCGCGGTCACGATCGGCTGCGGGTAGCCCACCGAGATGCGCGTGGCCGGGTCGCCGAGGAGCGTGTAGGTCAGGGCGATGCCGCTCTCGCCGTAGTACTGGCCGAACGTCGGCACGTAGCGGAGCAGCGCCGCCTGCACGGCCTCTCCCGTCACCACGCGCGCCCCGCGGTCGCCGGGCACGAACTCGTCCACAGGCGGGTCCGCGAACAACGAGCGGGCCAGCTCGACGTTGATGTGGGTCGAGTCGTCGCGGGGGATCACCTCGTAGCACGACGAGGCCCACGAGCCGATCGCCCCGGTCGTGGCCAGCGTCACCAGGTCCTCGCCGATGCACCCGCCTCCCGTCTGCAGCGTGGGCCCGCGGTCGTAGCGACCGAAGTTGTTCGCGTGGCACGAGAACGCCGAGAACAGGAAGAGCTTGCCCGTGTTGGTGAACTTGAACTTGTCGTCCGACTGCGGCTGGTCGCCGATGTTCTGGTACAGGTTCTCGTGCGTGAGCACGTGCTCGTTCGCATGGCCCTGGTAGTTCCACCACAGCACGCCGGCGTTGAGCTTGGCGAAGAGCACCGGGGTGACGGCCGCGCGGGTGCGTCCCTGGGTCGCGCCGCGGTCGGGCCGGCAGGTGCCGAGCGGCCCGGTGGTCGTCGGCTCGTTCGCGAGGTAGTCGCCCAGGTTGAAGAGCTCGGCGTTGGTGAGCGAGAGCCCCGCGTCGCGGGTGACGATCGAGGCGCACTTGCGGTTGAGCCCGACGAAGTGGTCCTCGTCGGGGTGGTAGCAGTAGCCCGAATACGCGGCGCCGCCGAAGGACTCGCCCGAGAACGCGTCGTCGCTGCTGAGCAGGAGGTGCCGCCTCCAGTCCTGGTCCGGGGCCAGCGCCTCGTAGCCGACCACCTTCTGGATCACCGCCTGGGCCTCGGCGAACGAGTTGACCGGCAGGCGGCCGATCATCAGCTCCGTCAGGATCGGGCCGCCGCCCGAACGGCCGCAGTCGCCGGTGAGGCAGCCGTAGAGCGGGTCCCCGGTCACGATCTCGAAGCCCTCGCTCACGCCGACGGGCCCCGGCATCGGCATCGTCGGCACCCAGTCCACGCCCGGGTGCTGGCTCAGGCGCTGCGGATCCACCGTCCCGTCGCCCACGAGCAGCAGGAAGCGCGAATCCCAGTGCTGGTACGCGTAGCGCGTGAAGCGCTGGATCGCGAACGCGGAGTGCCGGCCGCCGTTGAACTCGTCGTAGATGGCCTCGGCGGGCGCCACCAGCACGTCGAGTCCCTGGGAGCGGCGCAGGTCCACGAGCGGCTGCACGGCGGGGAGGAACGCCTCCGGCACCACCAGCAGGTAGTCGGGCCGGCCCGTCGCCGCGTAGAGCTGCCGGCGGGTGACGGCGGCGAAGCTCGCGG
>CAZIXL010000341.1:0-4307 GCA_964542885.1 uncultured bacterium | reverse complement strand
CAAGCACGACGCCCGCGTCGAGGCCTCCGGCAGCGTCGCCGAACTCAATGCCGCGCTCGGCGTGGCGCGCGCGCTCGACGCGGGACGGCTCGTCGACGCCGACCTCGCGCAGGTGCAGTCGGCGCTCTTCCAGGTCGGCGCGGAGCTGGCGGCGAGCGACGCGCGTGCGCTCGAGAAGCTCGCGCGCGTCGGCGACGACGATGTCGCGGCGCTCGAAGCCGCGATCGACCGGCTCGAAGCCGACCTGCCGCCGCTCACGCGCTTCGTGCTGCCGGGGGGCGTGCCGCTCGCCGCGCAATTGCACTTCGCCCGCACGGTGTGCCGGCGCGCCGAGCGGCGCGTGACCGCGCTCGCGTCGCGCGAAGCGGTCGACCCGCGCATCGTGCGCTGGCTGAACCGGCTCGCCGACCTGCTCTTCGTGATGGCGCGCTGGGTGAACCGGCACGAAGGTCGCAAGGAAGCGACGTGGCCCGCATCGGACGAAGGCTGAACGTCGGTTTTTTCCGCGCTTGCCTTTCGAGCGAAGGTCTGGTCATAATCCCGCCGCAAGCCTGCGCTGTACGGAGGAGTGCTGAATGCAGCGAGTGGGGCGCGACGAAGCGCCCGCAATCTCCTCCCGCAACGTCCTCCTCGCCTTCGCCGTGAAGCCGGTGCCCGTCGCACCCGCGCACGCCGACGTGAGGCCGAGGACGGTGTCCACGGGCCACTCCGGATTCGCCGACGTCGCGGACGTCACGACCGGGCGGACCGTCGCCATCGCGGGAGACAGGAGTCGCAGCGACGACGATCGCACCCGGCCGGCCGTCTCGTGACGCCGGAGGGTGTCGCCGGGCAAAGCTCCCACGCAGGTGTCGTCCAGCTCGATCGTGGCCCCGGCTCCGCCCGGACGGCCGGTCCAGCGCGCCCGTGAACCAGGGGTGGAACGGAACAAAGAGGACGAAGCACTCGATGGGCCCTCTCGCACGCGTCAGGCTGACGCCGCCGTCACGGGCCCGCCAGGAATCCCCGCGCACCGGGAGGTCGCCGGAGCGCACCCGAAGAGAAGCCGAAGTCGGACCCGAACGACGACGAAGCGAATCCCGGCACGGCCGTGAGCTTCGAGGTTCGGTCCGGCCTCAAGAAGGTCGAGCGCAGTCGGCAGGAAGTCCGGTCGCGTGAGCGGCCGGCCGCGCGGAAAGCGCGGCCCCGCCCGCGACGGACACGCGCTCACCGGTATTCACACGCGGTACCCGTGGCGGACGTGCGCCCGGCCCGCGGCAGTCCCAACCCCGGCGTGCGGTGACGTGCGCGCGGAAGGAACACTTGATGAGACCACGCCGTCGCCGTCCGCGCGGCCCGCGCACCGGAACGCCGGGCGCTGCCCCCGAAGCGCAGTCCGGAGAAGAGAACGTGAACGAGTACCAGGAGTCGAACGACATGGGTGGAGACGAAGGCGCGCCCGAGATGAACGAGAGCGGCGCCTCCCCGGACGCGCCCGCCGGTGAAGGTGAGGGCGGGGACTACCGGCAGGGCCGGCGGCGCCGCCGCCGGCGCGGCCGCGGCGGCCAGCGCCAGCACGGGCAGGGCCAGCCGCAGGGCCAGCAGGGCCAGTACAACAACAACATGAACGGCCAGGATCGCCGCGGCGGCGGACGCCGCAGGCGCCGCAGCGGCGGCGGCGGCGGGCAGCCGCAGCAGCGGCGCCGCGGCGGGCTCGAGATCCTGAAGGACCTGCAGCAGCGGGGCGCGGCGCTCGATCCGTACGAGCGGCTGATCCTCGAGCTGCCGCCGGGCGAGGGCAACCCGCCCTACGGCGACCGCATCACCGGCCGCGCGATCGACCTGATCGCACCCATCGGCCGCGGGCAGCGCTGCCTGCTCGTCGCGCCGCCCAAGGCGGGCAAGACGCGCATCCTGCAGGCGATCGCCGCGTCGGTGTCGCACAACCACCCCGACGTGAAGGTGTACGCGCTGCTCGTCGACGAGCGGCCGGAAGAAGTCACCGACTTCAAGCGCAACACGCCGGCCGAGGTCATCGCCGCCTCGAGCGACATGACGGTGGACGAGCACATCGAGACGGCCGAGCGCGCGATGGAAGCCGTCGCGCAGCAGGTGATCGACGGCAGGGACGTGGTCCTGCTGCTCGACTCGATCACCCGCCTCGCCCGCGCCTACAACGCCGCGGCCGGCAACAGCGGCCGCACGATGTCGGGCGGCCTCGACTCGAACGCCATGCAGGCGCCGCGGCAGATCTTCGGCGCCGCGCGCAAGATCGAGGACGGCGGCTCGCTGACGATCATCGGCACCGCGCTGGTCGACACCGGCTCGCGCATGGACCAGATCATCTTCGAGGAGTTCAAGGGCACCGGAAACTCCGAGGTGTTCCTCTCCCGCGAGCTGGCCGAGCGCCGCATCTACCCGGCGATCGACATCCCGAAGAGCGGCACGCGCAAGGAGGAGAAGCTCATCGCCCCCGACCTGCTCAACACCTTCCAGGCGCTGCGCCGCATCCTGGTGCAGATGCCGCCGCAGGAGGCGATGCTCAAGCTGGTCGACCGGCTCTCGAAGACGAAGACGAACGCCGAGTTCTTCAACCTGGTGAGAGTCGGCGAGAGCTAGGCGCCCTGCGCACGATCGCGAAACGAGCCGCCCTCCCGGTTCGCGCCGGGAGGGCGGTTCGCTTCGCCGATGGGCGTCCCGCTGGTTCAGCGCCCGGCGGCGCCGGCGCGCTTCAATGCCCGCTTGAGGTCCGCGCCGTAGTCGAGCAGCAGGTCGAAACGCCGGATCTCGCCCTCGCCGTCGGCCTTGCGCGTGACCAGCAGGCGGCCGTCGGGCAGGGCGCTCCACTCGTCGGCCGCCGAGACCAGCTCCGACAGGTCCGCGCGACGCGCGGGCTCGGCGACCTCGAGCGCCGGGGACACGGCCGCGGCCATCACGGCGCGCCCGCGCGTTCCCCAGAGCAGCGTGCGGCCGCCGGCGGTCCAGCGCGGGTTCACGCCGTAGCCGTGCGAGGCGGACACCCCCGGGCCGGCGCGGCCGTCGGGCCCGAGCATCGCGACCATCACCTCGGGCTCGCTTCCCTCGTACGACTCGTACGCCAGGCGTCGTCCGTCCGGCGCGAGCGCGGCGGTGCCGACGTCGTACCGCGCGTTCAGCACGTCGGTGCGCACGACGCCGTCGCCGGCCAGCGTGAAGCGGGTCAACCGGCGGTGGTAGTCCTCGGTCGTCGCGACCAGCAGCGAGCGGCCGTCGGGGAACCAGTCGAGCGGCGTCTCGAAGCTCGAGAGCTTGCCCGTGCGGCGCAGCGCCCGGGCGGGCGCGAGGCCGTCGGTCGGGCTCAGGAACACGCCCGTCGTGGAATCCGAACCCTGCCGCGCCCACGCGACGAAGCGGCCGTCCGGCGAGAACACGGGGTGCGTGCAGTCCTCCCCCTCCACGCCCGACAGGCGGCGCACGCCCGGCCTGCCCCGCTCGACCAGCACGACCTCGTAGACCGCGACGCCCGGTGGCACCACGGTCGCCGCCGCGACGTTGCCGGTCGGGCTCGCGATCGGCGCGCTCTCGAACGCGCGCTGCTCGTCGCTCCAGGGCTCCACGCGGCCGTCCGCGCCGACCAGCACCAGCGAGCGCTTCCGCGCGAGCGTTCCGCCGAACAGCACGCCGACGTCCCCGGCGGAAGACGTGCGCACCTCCGCGTGATCCCACACGAGCGCGGTGCGCAGGCCGTCCAGGATCGCGACGGGCCGTGCCGAGAGCCGGCGGGCCTTCGCGTCGTACGGCGCGGCGAGCAGCTTGCCGCCGCGCGTCATCAGCAGCTCGCCGCCGGGCATGACGCGCGGCGAACCCGTGTTCTCCTCGAGAACCGTGAGCCGGCCGTCGTCCAGCCCCAGCACGGCCGCGCTCTCGACCCAGCCGTTCGCGCCGTAGTAGCCGGCCACGCCGAGCACGCCGCCCCCGCCCGGCAGCGTCGCCTCGAGCCGGAGCATGCCCAGCTGGCGATCGGCGGCGATCGGGCGCCAGGCGACGGGCGCGCCGTCGCCCGGGCGCAGCACCGCGAAGCGCGAGAGGTCGCGCTGGATCACCGCGATCCGCCCCTCCGGCAGCGACTCCCAGGCGTCGAGCGAATCCGCGTCCCACGGCATGAGCGAGACCGGTGGCGTGCTCGCGTCCACCGGCATCCGCTGCAGCTCGATCTGCCTCGAGCCCGCGGCCACCGGGCGCAGCATGTAGAGCCACCGGCCGTCGGGCGAGAGATCCCACGAGAGCTTGCCCTCGCTGCCCTCGACCTTTCGCCACTCGAACGAGTCGAGCGCGCGCCTGTAGAGGGC
>CAZIXL010000340.1:0-4310 GCA_964542885.1 uncultured bacterium | reverse complement strand
CATCTCGCCGACTTCGTCGAGGAAGAACGTGCCGCCGTCGGCGACCTGGAACAGGCCGGGCGAGTCCTTCACGGCCCCGGTGAACGAACCCTTGATGTGGCCGAACAGGTTGCTCTCGAGCAGGTCCCGCGGGATGGCGCCGCAATTGATGCTCACGAACGGCCCGTTGGCCCGGCGGCTGCGGTAGTGGATCTCGCGGGCGATCAGCTCCTTGCCCGTGCCGCTCTCGCCCTGGATCAGGATCGTGGCCTCGCTGTCGGCGACCTTCTCGACCATGCGGAAGACGCGGGTCATCTCTTCCGACGAGCCGATGATCGCCTTCTCCTCGTGGCCGCGCTTCAGCTCGCGCTTGAGGAACTGGTTCTCGGTGCGCACGCGGCGCATTTCGAGCGCGTTGCGCACGACCAGCTTGATCTCGTCGTTCTTCGCGTTCTTCAGCAGGTACTGGAACGCGCCCAGGTTCACGGCGTCGATCGCGGACTGCTGCGAGGCGTAGGCGGTCATCAGCACGACCGGGATGTTCGCGTCGTGCTTCTTGATGCCCTGCAGCACCTGGATGCCGTCCATGCCGGGCATCTTGATGTCGCTGATGACGACGTCGAACGGCTCCGCCTTGACCCGGTCCAGGGCCTCGCGTCCGCTGTTCACGGTCGTGACCTGGTAGCCCTCCTTCCTCAGCACGATGCCGAGGAACTGGGTCATGCTCTGTTCGTCGTCGACGACCAGGATCTTCTCAGCAGCCATCTGGTTCACCTCGTCTCGGTATCCGAAGGGTCCCGATCACGCCACCTGCACCGCGGCCTCGACGGCGTGCGGGAGAGTCACCCGCGCCGTCGTGCCGTGGCCGGCCTCGCTCTCGAGGGTCAGCACGCCGCCGTGGCGCTCCACGATCCGCTGAGCGATCGCGAGCCCCAGGCCCGTGCCTCCCCGTTTCGTCGTGAAAAAGGGTTCGCCGACGCGCGGCAGGTCGTCCGCCGCGATGCCGGGTCCGTCATCCTCGAACTCCACCACCACCGCCCCGTCCTCCGCCCGTTTCCAGCGGACGACCAGGTGCCCGCGCTCGCCCAGCGCCTCGAGGGCGTTCGCGGCCAGGTTGAGCCACACCTGGCGCATCTGCTCGCGGTCCATGGGCAGGCGCACGTCGTCGTCGGCGCGCTCGAAGCGCACCTCGACCGCCGCGGAACGCCGCGGGTCGTGGCGCAGCACGCTCACCAGCTCGCTCAGGTGGTCGCCGAGGCTCACCGGCTCGACGGCCAGGTCGCGCTCGCGCGAATACGACAGCAGCTCGGTGACGAACCGGTTGAGGCGGCCCGACTCGTGCGCGATCAGGTCCATGAGCTGGGCCTCCTCGCCGGTCAGCTTGAGCTCGCGCTGCAGGTACTCCACCGACCCGGAGATCGGCTTGAGGCCGTTGCGCAGCTCGTGCGCGATGCCGGCGGCGAGGGCGCCCACCTCGGCGAGCGTCTCGTTGCGGCGGGCGCGGCGCTCCATCTCGCGCACCTCGGTCAGGTCCTGGAACACGGCGACGACGCCGGTCATCTCGCCCTCGTGGTGGAGCACGTTGGTCGAGACGCCGACCGGCAGGTGCCGGCCGCCCGGGCCCTGCAGGCTCAGCTCCGCGCGCGCGCGGCCGCGCCGGCTGCGCAGCGCCTCGAGCACCAGGTCGCGCAGGCCGGTGAGGCGCTCGGGCAGCGCGTAGCTCAGGTGCCGGCCCCGCGCCTCCATGGCACGCACGCCCAGCACCTGTTCGGCCGCCGGGTTCAGGTAGCCCACGATCCCGTGGTGGTCCACGGTGACCACGCCCGTCGCCAGGTGCCGCAGGACGACGTCGTTGTCGATGCGCACGCGGTCCAGCTCGCGCGCGGTGCGCTCGAGGTCGTCGCGCGTGCGGTGCACCCGCTCGCCGAGCACGCCCGAGAGCACGCCGACCATGGTGAGGAACGCCACGAGCAGTTCGGGCTTGGGCAGGTCCGCCGGCGTCGCCGCCGGGCGCCCGGTGAGCTGGGCGGCCAGCCACGGCAGCGCGAGGTAACCCGCGCACGCCCCCGCCGACGCGAACAGGCCGCCGAAGAGCCGGCCCATCACGCCGCCCGTGATCACCACGAGCGCGTAGAACAGCACGAACTGGCTGTCGCGGCCGCCGGTCGCGGCCGCCAGGCCGGTGATGAACGCCAGGTCCGCCGCGAGCTGCAGGTGCGTCTGCGCCCGGTGCCAGCGCCGCAGGCGGGCACCGAGCGCGAAGACCGCCGACAGCACCCCGAGCACCACGAGCGCCAGCCACAGCAGCGTGACCGGGTGCTCCGTGACGTCGGGCCGCAGCAACAGGCCGAACGGCAGCGCGAGCGAGGCGACCAGCAGGCGGCCGAGGACGAGGTGCTGGAGCGCATTCCAGCCCAGGTCCCCGGCCCCCGGGCCATCGAGGCCCGGGGCCAGTCGCAGGCTCGCGCCGGCCGTGGCGGCCATGGTCAGTTGCCGCCCGCCACGACGCTGATGAGCTTGAACATCGGCAGGTACATGGCCACGACCATGCCGCCGACGATGCCACCCATGACGACGATCATGATCGGCTCGATGATCGACGTGAGCGTGTCGACCGCCGTGTCGACCTCGGCCTCGTAGAAGACGGCGATCTTGGTGAGCATCTCGTCGAGGGCGCCGGTCTGCTCGCCGACCGCGATCATCTGCGTGACCATGGGCGGGAACACGCCGGACGTCTTGAGCGGTGCGGACACGGTCTCGCCTTCGCGGATCGAGGCGCGGGCGCTCATGATCGCCTCGGCGATCACCTTGTTGCCGGCCGTGCGGGCCGTGATCTCGAGCCCCGAGAGGATCGGCACGCCGGACGAGATCAGGGTGCCGAGCGTGCGCGTGAAGCGCGCCACGGCGCCCTTCAGCAGCACGTCACCGAGCACCGGGGCCTTGATCATGAAGCCGTCGATCACGCGCTGGCCGTTCTCGGTCGCGTAGTAGCGCTGCAGGGCGACCACGCCCGCGACCACGGCCAGGATCATGGCCCACCAGAAGTGCGTCAGGAAGCTGGACATGCCGAGCACGATCTTGGTCGGCAGGGGCAGCTCGCCGCCGAAGTCCGTGAACATCTTCGCGAACGTCGGGATGATGAAGATGAGCATGAACGCGGTCGCGCCCAGGGCCACCGTGAGCACGACGGCCGGGTAGACCATGGCGCTCTGGACCTTGCGCTTGAGCGCGTCGGCCTTCTCGATGTAGGTCGCGAGGCGCAGGAGGATCTCGTCCAGCACGCCGCCGGCCTCGCCGGCCGCGACCATGTTGCGGAACAGGTCGTCGAACACGCTCTTGTGCTTGCCGAGCGCGTCCGACAGCGTCGAACCGGCCTCGACCTCGTGCGTGACCTCGTTGATGACGCGGCCGAACGACGGCTTGCTCGACTGCTTCGCGAGGATGTCCAGGCACTGCACCAGCGGCAGGCCGGCCGAGATCATGGTCGCGAACTGCCGCGTGAAGATCGCCAGGTCCTTGGTCGAGACGCTGACGCCGCCGCCGAACTTGGGCAGCGAGATCCCGCTGCTCTTCGGCTTCAGCGACGTCACGAGGATGCGCTTCTTGCGCAGCAGCTCGAGCGCTTCCTCCTGGCGCCCGACCTCGATCTCGCCGCTCTGGGCCTCACCGGCCATGCTGCGGCCCTTCCAGACGTAAGTCGCCATCGTCTCCTCCTCGCCCCTATGCCGCCGCTCGCAGGACCTTCTGGAGCATGCCTTCCAGCTCCACCCGGTCCGTGCTGCGGTCCATGGCGTCCTCGGCCGTGAGGTGCTTGTCCAGCACGGCCTGCAGCAGCGCCTGGTTCATGGTCTGCATCCCGAACTTCTGCCCCGCCTGCATGAGGCTGTAGATCTGGTGGACCTTGCCCTCGCGGATCACGGCCTTGATCGCCGGCGTGCACACGAGCACCTCGGCGCACATGATCCGGCCCGCCCCGCGGCTGCGCGGCACCAGCTGCTGCGTCACGACGCCCTCGAGCGTGAACGCGAGCTGCGTGAGGATCTGCTTCTGCTGGTCGGCGGGGAACACGTCGACGATGCGGTTGACCGCCTCGTACGTGGAGTTGGTGTGCAGCGTCGCGAACACCAGGTGGCCCGTCTCGGCAAGGGTCAGCGCCGCCTCGATGGTCTCGAGGTCGCGCATCTCGCCGATCAGGATGATGTCCGGGTCCTGCCGCAGGACGTACTTGAGCGCGGTCGGGAACGACGCCGTGTCGGCGCCGATCTCGCGCTGGTTGACGATGCACTTCTTGTGGTGGTGGATGTACTCGATCGGGTCCTCGATCGTCATGA
>CAZIXL010000339.1:0-4319 GCA_964542885.1 uncultured bacterium | reverse complement strand
GAGCGGGGGGCCGCCGAGGAAGATCGTGCCCTGGTTCCTCACGATCACGGCCTCGTCGGCCATGGCGGGCACGTACGCACCGCCGGCCGTGCACGAGCCCATGACCGCGGCGATCTGCGGGATGCCGGCGGCCGACATGCGCGCCTGGTTGTAGAAGATGCGCCCGAAGTGGTCGCGGTCGGGGAACACCTCGTCCTGGAGCGGCAGGAACGCGCCGCCCGAGTCCACCAGGTAGACGCACGGCAGGCGGTTCTCGAGCGCCACGTCCTGCGCGCGCACGTGCTTCTTCACGGTCATGGGCAGGTAGCTGCCGCCCTTCACCGTGGCGTCGTTCGCGACCACCATCACCTGCCGGCCCTGCACCACGCCGACGCCGGTGATCACGCCCGCGCTCGGCGCCTCGTCGTCGTACAGGCCGTTCGCGGCCAGCGCCGACAGCTCGAGGAACGGCGTGCCGGGATCGAGCAACCGCTCGACGCGATCGCGCACGAACAGCTTGCCGCGCTTGCGGTGTCGCGCGACCGCTTCCTCGCCGCCGCCCAGCCGCACCGCGGCGAGGCGGGCGCGCAGGTCGTCGGCGAGCGCGCGATGGTGGGCGGCGTTCGCCTGGAACTCGGGGCTCGACGGGTCGAGGTGCGACTCGATGCGTTCCATGGGTCTTGCGTTTTCCTCGCGCGGGAGAGTGGGGTCGAGGCGCTGCGGAACGTAGCAGCCCGCGAACGGCCCGCCAACGCCGCCCACGGGCGCCGGCGGCGCACGCCCGGTGCGGCCGCACGGCGCGGCCGGGAGGGCGTTCCGCGCGGGCGCCCGGGCGGCTATGCTCGCGCCCATGCGCGCGCCCCTCCCCCTCCTCCTCGCGGGTCTCTGCCTGCTCGCCCCGCACGTCGCCGGCGCCCGCCGGGCGCCGCGCGTCGCCGAGCCGCCGGGCATCCGCGAACGCGCGCGGGCGCTGTTCGAGTTGCGCGAGCGCGCGCGCAACGAGGGTGACGTGCCGCTCGGTCCGCTCGCCGAGCGGCTGGGGGCGATCGCCGACACGCTCGAGCGCGCGGGCCTGGATTCGCTCGCGTCGACGGCGCGCTACCGGCTGGCCGGCGTGCTCGGGCGCCTGGGCCGGCGGCCCGAGATGCAGGCCCAGCTCACCCGCGCGGTCTCCGACGCGCTCGCGGCGCGCGACGAGGGCGCCGAACTGGAGGCGCGCAGCCTGCTCGTCGACCAGAGCACCTCGCGCCAGCCCGAGGCGGCGATCGCGGCGGCCGAAGCGCTCCTCCCGCGCTTCCGGGCCCGCAACGACGAACGCGGCGTCACGGGCCTGTACGACACGCAGGCGCGGGCGTGGGGCAACCTCGGCCGCTGGCAGGAATCGCTCGCGGCCGCGCGCCGCTCGTACGAGTCCGCCGTTCGCGCCGGGTCCGCGCGCGACCAGGCCACGGCGCTCGGCAAGTGCAGCCAGGCGCTGCGCTTTCTCGGCCGCTACGCCGAGGCCGCGGTCGCCGCCGACAGCGCGATCGCGCTGGGCCGGCGCGGCAGCGGCGGCCTGCCGCTCGCGCGCGCGCTGCTCGAGCGCGCCTCGATCTGCCGCAGCCAGCAGAAGCCGGACGAGGGGCTGCGCTGGCTCGACGAGGCGCTGGCGATCGACCTGAAGGGCGGCGACCGCAGCCACGAGGCGTCCACCCGCCTCTTCCGGACCACGCTGCTCGTCGAGTCCGGCCGCTTCGCCGAGGCACTCGAGGAGACCGACGCGATCGCGCAGCTGCCCGTCGCGAGCTCCGACGAACTGCGGCGCATCCAGCTCTCCGGCACGCGCGCCGCGGTGCTGCTCGCGCTCGGTCGCGCTGCCGAGGCCGAGTCCACCGCGACGGCGGCGCTCGAGCGCTTCGACGCGTTCCTCGCCACGATCGAGTCGCCCGAGGATCGTGCGGCCGCGGCGGTCCACGGCCTGCGCACGGCCGCGGTCGTGTGGCAATGCCGCACGGAGCGTGACGGCCCCGCCGCCGGCTGGCGCGCGGTCGAGGCCGAACGCGCGACCACGCTCCGGAGCGCGCTCGCCGCGCCCGTGGAACCCGACGCGGAGGCGACGCTGGCGCGGCTGCGCGAGATGTCGGCGGCCCTGGTCGAGTACGTCGAGCAGCCTCCGGGCGGCGGACTCGTGTTCCTGCTCGCGGACGGCCGCGTGAGCGCCCGGCACGCGGGCGGAATCTCGGGCGACGACCTGCGGGCGGCGCGCAGCGCGCTCGCCTCCGGCGACGCCGCCGTCGCCCGCGCACCGCTCGAGCGCCTTTCGCGGCAGCTCCTCGCGCCGGTCGTGGGCGGGATCGGCGACGACGTGCGGCGGTTGTTCGTCGTGCTGCCGGGCGACCTCGAAGGCGTGCCCTTCGAGGCGCTGCCGCTCCCCGGGGGCGGCACCGTCGGCGACCGCTGGGCGGTGACGATCGTGCCGTCGGCGGGCGTGCTCGAGGCGCTCACGCGCCGCCGCCCGGGCCCGGGCGAGGTGGTCGCGTTCGCGGATCCGGCGAGCCGCGGCGCCCGGCCGCTGCCCGCCTCGCGAGAGGAGGCCCGCCGGGTCGCGCGCCGCGGGCGCAGCCTGTTCGGCCGCGACGTCACGCGCGAGCGCCTGGCGCGCGAGGCGCCCCACGCGGCGGTGCTGCACCTCGCGACGCACACCGTGCCCGATCCCGACTCGCCGTCGCGCCCGGCGCTGCGGCTGGCCGGCGAGGGTGCGGCGCTGAACGCGAACGCGGTGCAGGCGCTCGGGTGCGCGGCGGACCTCGTGGTGCTGAGCGGTTGCTCGACGGCGCGGGGCACGCGCTACCTGGGCGAGGCGCCCTACGGGCTCGTGCGCGCGTTCCTCGCCGGCGGCGCGCGCAGCGTGGTGGCGACGCTGTGGGACGTCGACGACGCTGCCGCGGCCCGCTTCATGGCGGCGTTCTACGACCGGCTCGGCGAGGGGCTGGCGCGCGACGAGGCGCTGCGGCGGGCGCGCGCGGCCCGGCTGGCCGCGGGCGACCTCGAGGCCTGGGCGTTCCGCCTGCACGGGGTCGGCGCCGAACCGGTCGGGGCGCTCGTTTCGGGCGGGAGATCGGCGGGGCAGCCCAAATGAACGGGCGGGCGAGCGAAGCCTGGCTGGCCGCCCTGCGGGAGCGCTTCGTCGCGATCGCACGGCGCCGCGTGCCCGCCGAGGCCGTGGAGGACATCGTGCAGGACACGCTGCGCGTGGTGGTGGAGAAGGGCTGGAACGGGCCCGGGGCCGAGGTGGACGGCCGGCCGGGGCTCGCGTGGTGCATGCAGGCACTGCGCAACGTGATCGGCAACCACTACCAGCGCGCCCGCGTCCGCGCGGCGCGCTCGGCCGGCGCGGCGCCGCTCGAAGCGGTCGCCGACCCGGGGCGCGACCCGCTCGAGGCGCTCGCCTCGCGCGACGCCGAGCGGCTCGTGCACGACGCGCTCGAGCGCATGGGCGCCACCGACCCGCGCTGCGGCTGGTGGCTCGCGCGGCTGGCCGACGGGCACACACCCGGCGAGCTGGCGCGCGCGTCGTCGATCGAGGAGAACGCGTTCTACCGGCGGCTCTGGCGCTGTCGCGAGAAGCTGCGCGCGCTGCTCGCCGAGCGGGGGTGGCAGCCATGAGCGACGGCCGGGTGCCGATCGACGGGACGCGGGCGGAAACGCTCGGGCGCTACCGGGCCGGGCGACTGTCGCCCGCCGAGCGCGAAGCCTTCGAGCGCGAGCTGCTCGCCGACGACGCGCTCGCGTCGGCGCTCTACGAGGACGAATCGCTCGACGCGCTCGTGCGGCGCCGCCCGCGGGTGCGCGCGCCGCTGCCGGCGCTCGCTGCGGCCGCCGTCCTGGTGCTCGCGGTCGGCCTCACCTGGTGGAACGTGGCCCGGCACCCGGGCCCCGCGCGCGAGCCGGTCCTGCGCGGCGAGCCGGCGGCCGTGCGGCTGCTCGAGCCCGCGGCGGGCGGCGCGGCAGCGCCGGTACGCTTCGTGTGGACGCGCGACCCGCTGGCCGCGAGCTACCGCTTCGAGCTGAGCGACGCCGGCGGCCACCTCGTCGCGACGCGCATGCTGCCCGACACGGTGCTCGACGCCGCCGACCTGGACGCGCCGGCGCCCGCGTCGGGGAGCTGGACGGTGGTGCCGATCGCGGCCGACGGCCACGAGCGTCCGGCGCCGCCCGCCTCGCACTTCGGCGCACCGGCCGGGCGCTGAGCGGCCGCCGGCGCGGACCGGTGCGGTTTTCGTGCGCGCGCCGGGCGAGGCGCACGGGTTGCCGATTGCACGGCGCGCGCACCGGCGGGTGATCCCGCACCGCGGTGCGGC
>CAZIXL010000338.1:0-4333 GCA_964542885.1 uncultured bacterium | reverse complement strand
GCGGTGGGCGGGCTTGCGCCGCCGGTGGTTGACGGCGGGGGCGGTGGGGGGGCGCCCGACCGTGAACGACTGGTACTTGAGCCAGCGCGCAGCCGCGTGGTCCTCGCCGAAGCCGCGCGGCGTGCGCTTGAGCATCGATTCCTCGCTCAGCCCGCGCAGCCGGCGCCTGAGCTTCGGCGCGAGCACGATGCGCTCGAAGCCCGCCGGGTCATCCGCGATCGCGGCGCGCAGGCGCTTGAGCGCCGGCGCGGGCGGCATCCACAGGCCCCCGCCCGCGAAGCTCGCGCCCGGCTGCAGGTGGAAGTAGAAG
Source organism: uncultured bacterium (assembly GCA_964542885.1). Lineage (GTDB taxonomy): Bacteria > Eisenbacteria > RBG-16-71-46 > RBG-16-71-46 > RBG-16-71-46 > CAIXRL01. The sequence continues at coordinate 4,023 of CAZIXL010000338.1, read as the reverse complement.
CCCGCGCCGCCACCGTGCGCCTCGCGCCCGACCTTCGAGGAGCCTTCGCCGTGGAAGAACCAGCACGCGGCGTGCGTCTTGTAGGGCGACTTGTCCTTCGAGAAGCGCACGTCGCGATGGATGCGGAAGATCGAGCGCTTCGGGTCGCCCGTCATCTCGGGCGCGAACGCGGACATGCGCACGTCCATCTCCTCGACCAGGTCGGCCAGCGGGCCGCGGACGTGCGCCTCGTAGTCGCCGCGGTGCGCCTCGAACCAGTCGCGCCGGTTGTGCCGCGCGAGTCCCCGCAGGTACTTGAGTGATTCCGCCGTGAAGATGCCCATGGTTCCAGCCTCCGAGCCGGGGTGCGGGTGCGGGGACGGCGGACACCATACCGCAAACGCAAGGGCCCGCTCCCGGGAGGGGGCGGGCCCTGTCGATCGGCGGACGGCGTCAGCGCGCGCGCAGCTTGAGCATGCCCCAGGTGGAGGTGCGCGTCGGCGTCGAGCCGCAGTGGCCGCTGTGGTCCTCGCCGTTGTTGAACTCGTCGAGGTCCTGGGTCAGCGAACTCGTCCTGGACGGTTTGAGCGACCCGGTGCCGACGGGAGGCACGATCAAGCCGCCGATCAGCGCGTCCGCCGCGGCGATCGCGGCACTGGCGGGGCTGGGGTTGGCGCCGTTCGCGACGTTCAGCTTGGCCGCGATGAGCTGGTGCGCGAGCGAGATCAGGCCGTTGCCCGCGACCGGCTGGGCGAGGATCGACTGGAGCTGGGAGGCCGAGTAGTTCACGGAGCCCAGCGTGAGCGAACCCGCCGGCCAGGCCGGCGTGTGGTTCTTCCAGTAGCCGATCGTGTAGGTGCAGTCCTCGCCCTGGTGCGACGTGCCGCAGTGGGCGTCGAGCGACAGCGGTCCGGCGACGCCCATGCCGGCACCGTGCGCGACGGCGACGAACACGTAGTCGGTGCCCTCGTCCAGCTCGCCGCCGATCGTGCCCGTGACGCCCGACTCCCCGCGCGTGTCGCCGACCTCGATGTCCAGCGACTGGCCGGGCGCGAGCCGGAAGTCGACGTCGGCCTCGCCCCACGTGTTGAGCGTGCCCAGGCCCGTGTAGTCGACCCAGCCCTCGCCGGGCACCCACGGCCACGTCCAGCGCGAACCCATCTGCTCGAACTGGCTCGCGGGCATCCAGCAGACCTGGAAGCCGGTCGGGGCGCCGTCCGCGCCGGCGGTCACCGTGAGGCGGACCTTGCCGTGGCCGCCGCGGACGACGTCGAGCTGGAGCGGCTCGGTCGACTGCGCCTTCACGCCGGCCGCGGTGCACGCGGCGAGCGCGAGCGTGAGCAGGGCACTCCACGCCTGGTTGCGGATTCGCATGGGTGTGTCTCCGAAGGTGCGGAATCCGCGCCGGGGGTGCCGGATGTCTCGCGGAACGAAGTCGGCTCGGCCGCCGGGCGAAGGCGTACACGCGAGGTTTCGATCCGCGGCCGAGGGGTTGACGCGCAAAGAATGAGGTATGGGGACGACCAGTGTCGAGTGGAAACACGCAGCCTCCGGGACGCCGGGCGGCCCGCTCCGCCCCGCGGGCTTCCCGGCGGCCGGAACGGGGGCGGCCCGGCCCCCCCCCCGGGGGGACCCGGGCCGCGGGCCGCGCACTGCGGCCGCGAGGGTTCAGCGGACCACGGTCACCCGCGCCACGGCCGTCCGGCCGCCGGCGCGCCAGGCCACGAAGTAGAGGCCGGCGCCGACCTTCTGGCCGCTGAAGTTCGTGCCGTCCCACGTGATCCGCCGGCCCGGCCCGGCCCCGTCGAGCCCGCGCACGATGCGCCCGCCGGCGTCGTAGACGAAGACCCGCCCGCCGGCCGCGCCCGCGGGCAACTCGACGGAGCACGCGGCCCGCATCGGGTTCGGGAACACGTTCAGCCGGCTCGCGCCCGGGAACGGGCCGTCGCCGACGGCCGTGACCGTGAGGCCGTGAGGCCCCGCCCCGGTCGGCGTCGTGCCGTGACAGACCACGCATTCGCGCAGCGTTCCCGCGTGGCCCTGCAGCGCGATGTTGTTCGCGTTGTCGGCCGGCTCGCGGCTCGGCAGGTCCGCGTGCGTGCTGCCGTGGCAGCCCTCGCAGGCGACGCCACCGTGCCCGGTGCTGTTGCGGAACAGCACCCCGGGGTTCTCGGCGTAGGCCGACGTGTGGCAGTCGGCGCAGCGCGGTTCGTTCACCCACGGCACGCGGCCCTGCGAGATCGTGCGCGCCACGTTCGACATGCCGCCGTGGCAGCTCTGGCACTGCAGACCGTGCTGCGTCACCATCGCGCCGCGCACGCACTGCGTGTTCGGGCCCGGGTGGCAGCGGTAGCAGAGCGCGGTGCCGCTGAAGCTCTGGTCCATGAACTTGTGCTGGTCGTGCATGCGGAACGAGAAGTAGTTGGCCTCCCCGATCCCCGTCGTGCCGAGCACCGGGTCACGGTGGCACTTCGCGCACAGGATGGGTCGCGCGTTCGGGTCGAAGCCCGCCTCGCGCGGATGCCCGTTCAGGATCGCGCTCTCGCTCGAGTGGCAGCCCGAGCCGACGCAGTTGAGTTCGGTCGACACCGGGATCACGGGCGTGCTGCGCGCCAGTTCGGTGCCGCCGCCGTCACGCACGATCACGAGCGCCTGCTGGTAGGGGTGCTCGTTCACGAGGTCGGCGTCGGGCCACGGGGTCACCGGGATGCCGTGCGCCGACCAGGTTCCGGCCACCACGGGATCGGTCTCGAAATCGCCCGTGAGCCCCTTGCCGGTCAGGCCGACGTCCGGCGGCAGCGCCACCCCGAAGAGCGCCTGGGACCAGGTCCAGAAGTCCGTCTTGCCGACCGAGTACGTGTTGCCCGGAACCGAGTACTCGAGCGTGACGCCCGACGTGACGACCTGCGGCAGGTGGCCGGCGTCGCCGCGCAGGATCACCTGCGCGAACAGGTCGTTGTAGGGCGGCAGGACCGAGAAGTTCGCGTGGTTCCGGTTCATGCAGTGCATGCCCAGGTCGTTCCACGAGAGCACGATCGTGGAGCCGGGGGCGGCTGCCGAAGCCGGTGCGGTGGGCGGTGGCGTGGCCGCGGCGGAGAGGGCGGCGCACAGGGACAGGGCGGCGGTGGGGATCGCCAGGACCAGCGATCTGGGGTTCATCCAGAGCCTCCGGATTGGGGTGAGACTTCGGGATGGGGTGGGGAACCCGCCCGTGAGAGTCACGCCTTCGTCAGAGGATTCGCAGCGGTTCCTCGCGCTGCCGGGAGCCGCCCGGCGGGAAACGCCCGGCGCCGCCGCGCGGAGAAGGCGGCGCTTGACCGGGCGCGCCGGGCCGGAGCCAAATGCCCGCAGCGGAAGGGGCCGCACGATGCGCGAGGGTGCACGTCGCGTCCATCGCTGCGCCCGGGGGTGTCGTCACCGGCCCCGGGAGGAACACCATGCCCTCCGTGCAGGCCATCATCGATCACCAGCTCCGTCGCTGGGAACTGGAGCGCGACGCGCGGCGTGACGCGCGCGCGCCCGAGGCGCCGCCCGCCTCGATGCAACCCGTCGTGACCGTCTCCCGCGAGCGGGGCAGCGGCGGCAGCCGGATCGCCGAACTCGTGGCCCGGCGCTTCGACTACACCCTGCTCCACCGCGACGTCATCGACCGCATCTGCGGCTCGAGCGGCCTGCGCCGCAGCATCGTGGCCTCGCTCGACGAGCACACGAAGTCGCAGGTCGAGTTGTGGTGCGAGGCGATCGTCCAGCAGCACTACGCCGACTCGAGCGACTACGTGCGCTTCCTGCTCGAGACGATCCGCTCGGTGTCGGAGCTGGGCGGGGTCGTCGTGGTGGGCCGGGGCGCCAACTTCATCGTCGGGCCGGAGCGCGGCCTGCACGTGCGGGTCGTGGCGCCGCTCGAAAAGCGCATCCAGCGGCTCGTGGACCACGAGCGCCTCTCGGCGCGCGAGGCCGCGCGCGAGGTGGAGTCGCGCGACCGCGAGCGCGCCGAGTTCGTGCGCCGGGCGTTCCGGCGCGACGTGGCCGACCCCTCCGGCTACG
>CAZIXL010000337.1:0-4338 GCA_964542885.1 uncultured bacterium | reverse complement strand
CCCAGCGCCAGCGCGAGGTCGGCCGACGTGCCCTCCTTGCGGCGGTCGGCGGGCGCGAGGTTCACCGTGACGCGCCGGTCGGGCGGCGCGAGCCCGGCGTTGCGCAGCGCCGGCCACACGCGCTCGCGCGCGTCGCGCGCGGCCGAGTCGGGCAGGCCCACCATGACGAAGCCGGGCAGGCCGGGCCCGACGTCCACCTCGCAGTCGGCGGCGAACGCCTCGAGTCCCCAGAGCAGCGCGGTGCGCACGCAGGCGAGCAAGGGCCTTCCGCGGGGGCGGGTCGCGAGCGGGCGCTGCAAGGAGCGTGCGCGGCGCCGGCACGCGAAGCCGCGGCCGCGGCGCCTCACGGGGTGGTGTGCGGGGCGCTCCGCGACGCCTTCGTGTCCGCCCCGACCACCGTGGCGCCGCTGTCGCCGATCGCGTAGGTGGGACCCTTGCGCGCGGCAACGCGGGGCCCGTCGGTGCGCGTCCACGGAGCGTGCCGGGCCGACCGCGCACGGGGCTCGGGCGTGGCGGCGACGACCGCGCTACCTCGCCTTCGGCACCGGCGCCACCAGCTCGACCGCCAGCTCCCAGGGCTTCGCCCGCCCGCGATGCCACACGTGCACGTACCACGCGGAGTCGGGCGCTTCGACCGAGCCCGTGAGGAACGTGCCGTACGTGTAGCCCAGGTCGCCGCTCCCCGAGAGGAACTGGGCGAGCGACATGAGCGTCGCGCTGCCCTCGTGGGCGCGTGCCGAGTCGCACGCGGCGGACAGTCCCACGACCCGCCCGCGCCCTTCGCGCAGCAGCACGACGCGCTCGTGCCCGTACTGCTCGAGCGCCGTGGCGACGCCGCCCTGGCGGGCGAGGGCGCCGAAGTCCGCGTCGGCCTTCCACAGGGAGCGCCGCCGGTCGAGCGGACCTCGAGCGGCCGCCGGGGCGTCGGCCGGGGCGAGGAACGCGGGCGCTTCGAGCGGCGCGCGCCGCGCGTGCGAGACACCCACGTCGAGCACGACCCGCAGGCGGCCGTCGGCGCCGCGCTTCCACAGGCTCAGGTAGTCGCCCCACGCCGCCTCGGCGCTCGCGCTGTCGCGTCGCCAGCTCCACGGGCCGCTCGTCCAGCCGAGGTCGCCGGCGCTGCTGATCGCGGCGTACTCGGGCCGCCAGGCGAGGCGGGCGGCGCTCGCCTTCGCCTCGGAGTAGGCGGCGGGGCCATTCACCGGCCCCGGCCGGAAGACGACGGCCTTCGGCGCGAGCCACTCGAGGAAGCCGGCGCGGATGCCTCGCGCGGCGACGGCGGCGGCGAAGGCGTGCTCCCCGTCGACCAGGGACTGCGGGCCGGGCACTTCGGGTGCCGCGGCGAGGGCGAGCAGGGCCAGGGCCGCGAGCGCCACGGCGGGGACGGGCTTCATAAGGACGGCTCCTCCATGGGTCTCGGCACCCGGGCGCGGCCGGGAGGGTCCGCGCGCGGGCGCAGGCATATCACCCGGGCCCGGCGGATGCGAGGGGGCCCGGGGACCGGCGCGGCGCGGGACCGGCCGGGCGCTCCCGGAGCCGCGGCCGGGCTCCTTCCGCCATACCTTTCATGGACGGCCATTTCCCGGCTCAAGTGGGCCGTGCGCGATACCGAAAACCTCCGAGGCCCACACGGGCCCCTCGATCCTCGGAGACGACAGACCGGTGCACAGGCCGATCGCGCGATACCTGACACGCTACCGAGACCGGCTGGCCGCCGCCGTCGCGCGGCCGCTGGCCGCCGCTTTCGGTACCGAGCGCGCCCGTGACGAGGCGAACGCGCTCGTCACCGCGCTGCACCGCGCGTTCCTCACGCCCGGGGCCATGTCGTTCGTCGGCCCGCTGCGCAAGAGCATCGCGGCGTGGACGAAGGCGGGGGCGGACGAGCGCCAGGTGGGCGAGGCGCTGCTCGCGCTCGTGAGCACGCCGACGTCGGCGTACGACCCGCAGGTGCTGCGCGAATGGTCGCGCGGGCTGCGCCCGATGCTCGACTTCGTGCCCGTCCCGACCGTGTACGTGGACGCGCGCTTCCGCGTGCGGGCCGTGAACGAAGCGATGACGCGGTTGCTCGGGGAGGGCGCCGGGACGCTCGAAGGCTCGCGGCTCTCGGAGTTGTTCGAGCCGGACGCCGAGGGCGAGGCGCCTGGCTTCGTGTCGCCGCCCGCCCCGGGCGACGACGCCATGCGGATCGGCCGCATCGCGCTGCGCGGCAGCTCGGCGGGCAGCATGCTCGCCACGCGCATGCCGTTCTCGCCCGGCGGCCGCACGGTCGGCTGGTTCGTCACGATCACGCCCGACGACGCGAAGGCCGTGGTGGACGGCTCGATGCGCGAGATGCTCGCGCGCGAGAAGCGCCAGAGCGAAAAGTTCGCGGCGCTCCTCGCGGTGAGCAACGCAGTCGTCAACACGCTCGACCTGAACGTGATCCTGACCACCATCGCGAAGAAGGTCCGCGAGGTGATCCAGACGGACGAGTGCACCGTCTTCCTGTTCGACGAGACGCAGCAGACGCTCTACCCGGTGGTCTGCGACGCGCGCGAGTACGTCGAGGAGATGATGGCGGTGCGCCTCAAGCTGGGCGAGGGCATCACGGGCATGGTCGCCCTGACCGGGCGCGGCGAGATCGTGGACGACGCGGAGAACGACCCGCGCTCGGTGACGGTGCCCGGAACCCCCCCCGAGCAGATGGCGCTGCTCTGCGTGCCGCTCGTGAGCCAGGACCGGGTCGTGGGCGTGATCACGCTGTCGCGCTTCGGCACGCGCACGTTCCAGCAGGAGGACCTCGAGCTGGCGACGCTGTTCGCGGGCCAGTGCAGCGCCGCGATCGCGAACGCGCGCATGTACGAGAGCATGAAGGCGGCGTACGACGAGCTGCGGGACACGCAGGCCCAGCTCGTGCAGGCCGCGAAGCTGAACGCCCTGGGCGAGATGGCCGGCGGCGTGGCGCACGACTTCAACAACATCCTCGCGGCCATCCTCGGCCGCACCCAGCTGCTGCTGCAGACGCGGATCGATCCCGACCTGCGCCGCCAGCTGCTCGTGATCGAGCAGGCCGCGCTCGACGGCGCGCAGACCGTGCGCCGCGTGCAGGAGTTCACGCGCGTCCGCCAGGACGAGCACTTCGAGACCGTCGACCTGAACCAGGTCCTGCTCGGCGTGACCGAGCTGACCCGGCCCGTGTGGGAGTCGGGCGCCAAGCGCCGCGGCGTGACGATCGACGTGCACCTCGAGCTGGGCGCCACCAGCAGCATGGTGGGCAACGCCTCCGAGCTGCGCGAGGTGTTCACGAACCTGCTGCTCAACGCCGTCGACGCGATGCCGAACGGCGGCGAGCTGTGGATCACCTCGAACAACGGCGCCGGCGTGGTGAGCGTGCAGATCCGCGACACCGGCGTGGGCATGGAGCCCTCGACGCTCGGCAAGATCTTCGACCCGTTCTTCACCACCAAGTCGGCGAAGGGCACGGGCCTCGGCCTGTCGGTCGCCTACGGCATCGTCACCCGGCACCGCGGCACGATCGACGTCGACAGCGAGCCCGGCGTGGGCACGCTCTTCACGCTCACGTTCCCGGTCGGCGAGTCGAGCGACGAGCGCGTGCACACCGGCGAGAACGTCCCGCTGCGCCCGCTCAAGGTGCTGGTCGTGGACGACGAGGAGGTCGTGCTCGAGGTGCTCGCCGACCTGCTCGCCGCGATGGGCATGGACGTCTCGCGCGCCGTCGGCGGGCCGGCCGGCATCGAGGCCGTGCGCGCGCAGTCGTTCGACGTCGTGTTCACCGACCTGGGCATGCCCGAGGTGAACGGCTGGGACCTCGCGACCGAGGCCAAGTCGCTGCGCGAGTCGACCGCGGTCGTGCTCGTGACCGGCTGGGGCTTCCAGCTGGGCGAGGACGCGGCCGTCTCGAGCGGCGTGGACCTGATCATGGCCAAGCCGTTTTCGTGGGACGACGTGCGCGACGCGCTCCAGCAGGTCGCGACGCTGGCCTCGAGCGACGCCGCCTGAGAGGCCCGCGCACTCGACGCGAACGGGCGCACCGGCCGGCGCCGATGCGCCCGTTCGGTGTTCGGAGCCGTCAGCGACCGGGGCTCGCGGCGGGCCGCGACGCGCCGTCGAGCGGCAGGCCCAGCGCCGACGCCGCGACGTTGGTCCAGGTCGCGCCCGGGAACTGGAAGCGGTCGAGCCCGCGGACGCGGCCGCCGCGGTCGACCGCGAACCACGCCGGCGCGTCGTGGCGCGTGTTCGGGTCGAGGACGTTGTACTGGGCACCGATCGCGCGCTGCGCGTCGGGCACGACCGGGAACGAGAGCGCCAGCCGCTTCACCACGTCGCGGCAGGCGTTCA
>CAZIXL010000336.1:0-4338 GCA_964542885.1 uncultured bacterium | reverse complement strand
CACGTGCAGGTGAGCGGGCTGCGCTACCTCGGCGCCGACCGCATCGAGAGGCGCGCGGGCCTCGCGCCCGGCATGGACCTGCTGTCGATCGACCTCGAGCGCGTGCGCGCGAAGGTGCTGGCCGACCCGCGCGTGGCGCGGGCGGAGGTGCGGCGCTCGGGCCTGCGGGGCATCGAGGTGCGCGTCGTCGAGCGCGTGCCGGCGCTGGCCGTGCCGCACGGCGAACCGTGGGAGATCGACACCGCCGGCGTGCTGCTCGAGCCGCTCCAGCGGGGCGTCGTGGCCGACGTCCCGATCCTGACCGGCGCCGACTTCTCGAAGTACAAGCCCGGCACGCGGCTGGACTCCCCGCAGGTCCAAAGAGGCCTCGCGTGGGCGGCCGTTTTGAGCGACAATGCGCTCCGGCTCGCGGGCCAGGTCTCGGAGGTGGACATCTCCCGGGAGCGCGTCACGCAACTCGTGCTGCTGAACGGCGTGCGCGTGATCGGGACGGCCTGGCCGCCGGACACAAGGCAGTTGTCCGGGCTCAGGGCCACGCTCGCCGACCTGCAGGCGAAGGGCATGACGCCCGGCGAGGTCGACGTGCGGATACCGGAGCAGATCATCGTCCGCGACGCGATGCCGTCGGCCTCCACGGCCGCGGACGGGGTGCGCGGCACCAGCTGAGCAACGGGCACGCAGCCTGCGGGAGGGAACCCCATGGCCCAGGCGACACGGACGTTCGTCGGTCTCGACATCGGCACCACCAAGATCCACTGCGTCGTCGCCGACCAGGGCACGAACGGCGACCTGCGGATCGTCGGCGTCGGCACCGCCCCCAGCGAGGGCCTGCGGCGCGGCGTGGTGGTCGACCTCGAGAAGACGGTCGGCAGCATCGAGCGCGCGGTGGAAGAGGCCGAGCGCATGGCCGGCTTCGACGTCAAGGGCGTGTACGCGGGCATCGCGGGCGACCACATCCGCAGCATCAACAGCCGCGGCGTCATCGCGGTGGCGCGGAAGGACAACGAGATCGCGCCGGCCGACGTGGAGCGCGTGGTCGAGGCCGCGAAGGCGATCGCCATCCCCATGGACCGCGAGATCATCCACGTGATCCCGCAGGAGTTCCTGGTCGACGACCAGGAGGGGATCAAGGACCCCGTCGGCATGAGCGGCGTGCGGCTCGAGGCCGAGGTCCATATCATCACCGGCGCGGTGACGAGCGCGAAGAACATCTGCCGCGCGATCCAGCGCGCCGGCCTGAAGGTCTACGACCTCGTGCTCGAGCCGCTGGCCTCGGCGCAGGCGGTGCTCGACGACGACGAGCGCGGCCTGGGCGTGGTGCTGCTCGACATCGGCGGCGGCACGACCGACGTGGCCGTGTTCCACGAGGGCTCGATCCGCCACACGGCGATCATCCCGTTCGGCGGCGCCAGCGTGACGAGCGACATCGCGATCGGCCTGCGGACGCCCATCGACAAGGCCGAATCGATCAAGATCCAGCACGGCTCGGCGCTCGCCTCGCGCGTCTCCTCCGACGACCTCATCGCCGTCCCCGGCGTCGGCGGCCGCACCGACCGCGAGATCTCGCGCCACGTGCTCGCCTCGATGATCGAGCCGCGCATGGAGGAGATCTTCGCGCTCGCGAACAAGGAAGTGCGCAAGAACCACTTCGCCGAGCTGCTGGGCGGCGGCGTCGTCCTGACGGGCGGCACCTCGCTGCTGCCGGGCGTCGCGGAGCTGGCCGAGCAGGTCTTCGAGATGCCCGTGCGCCTCGGCGCGCCGCGCGGCGTGGGCGGGCTGGCCGAGAACGTCGCCGACCCGCGCTGCTCGACCGGCGTGGGCCTGGTGCTGCACGCGGCCCGCCAGGAGACCGGCGATGGGATGTACACCGACACGGCGAGCCCCAAGGCCCGCCCGCGATTCGACCTCTGGAACTGGTTCACCAGCCGTTTCTAGCCGTACGAACGACCGCGGTCGCGGCCAGGATGGCCGCACGACCGGCACAAGGAGAGGTGCCCATGTCCATGTTCGAGCTCGACATTGATCGTTCGGCCGCGGCCAAGCTCAAGGTGATCGGCGTCGGCGGCGCCGGTGGCAACGCGGTGAACCGCATGATCGGCGCCGGGCTCCGGGGCGTCGAGTTCATCGCCGCGAACACGGACCTGCAGGCGCTCGGCGGCTCGCTCGCCGCGACGCGCATCCAGCTGGGCCTGAACGCGACGCGCGGCCTCGGTGCGGGCGGCGATCCCGAGCAGGGCCGGCTGTCGGCCGAGGAGGACCAGCAGTCGATCGCCGACGTCGTCGCCGACACCGACATGGTGTTCGTGACCGCGGGCATGGGGGGCGGGACGGGTACCGGCGCGGCCCCGGTCGTGGCGCGCCTCGCGCGCCAGGCGGGGGCGCTCACCGTCGGCGTCGTGACGCGGCCGTTCGTGTTCGAGGGCAAGCGCCGCATGCGCCAGGCCGACGAAGGGCTCGAGGAGCTGCGCGCCGAGGTCGACACGCTGCTCGTGATCCCGAACGAGCGCCTGCTCGCCGTGGTCCAGCGCGGCACCCCGCTCGCCGAGGCGTTCGGCGTCGCCGACGACGTGCTGCTCAAGGCCACGAAGGGCATCGCCGACCTCGTGACGGTGCCGGGCCTGGTCAACGTGGACTTCGCCGACGTGAAGGCGATCATGGCCTCGCGCGGCAACGCGCTCATGGGCACCGGGCGCGCGATCGGCGAGAACCGCGCGGTCGAGGCGGCCACCGCGGCCGTCTCGAGCCCCCTGCTCGAGGACGTCTCGATCCACGGCGCCGACGGCGTGCTGCTCAACATCACGGGCGGTCGCGACCTGAGCCTGCACGAGGTGCACGAGGCCTCGAACGTCGTCACCGAGGCGGCGGGCCAGGACGCGAACATCATCTTCGGCGCGGTCATCGACCCGTCGGTCGACGGCGAGATCGTGGTGACGGTGGTCGCGACGGGCTTCGGCGCTTCGGCCCCGGCGCTGCGGCCGGTCGACCGGCAGTCGCGCCAGCAGGTCGCGAACGCCGAGGACGAGTCGAACTACAACGAACCGGCGTGGAGCCGTCGCGCGGCCCGCGGCCAGTGGGGCCGGGGCGGCAGCGGCTCGTCGCTGGAGCTGCCGGCGTTCCTGCGCCGCACGAAGGCGGAATAGCCGCCATGTCGTTCCTGTCCTCACTCGTCAAGTGGGGGCACACGCGGCACTACAACGCGGGCATCCTGCACTTCAACCGCGGGGAGTTCGCGCGGGCCGTCGAGTGCTTCGAAGCGGTGTTGCGCGAGGTGCGCGACCCGAACGACCCGGACCACTGCCTCGCGCGCGTGCACGCCGCCGAGGCGCGGGCCAACCTCGGCCTGGCGTCGTTCCACGCCGGCGACTACGCGCGGGCCGAGACCGAGTTCACGCGCGCGCTCGAGGAGAACCCGACCTTCCCGGACCTGCGCTACTACCGGGCGCGCATCTACGAGCGTTCGGGGCGCCTCGACGAGGCGGTGGCCGATCTCGAGTACGCGCTCGCCGAGCACCCGCACTACCTGGAGGGCCACCTGCTGCTGGCGGTGTGCCTGGGCCTGAAGGGCGACCGCGAGCGCTCGGCGGCCGAGCTGGCCGAGGCGCTGCAGCTGGGCTTCGACGCGCCCGAGTGGGTGACGCCGGCGGTCGCGCGCGACTGGACGGGCGAGCAGTGGCGCCGGCTGCTGCCGGGCGAGGCGCCGCCGCGCGACGCGGGCGCGGCGCCGCCGCTCGAGCGCGCGCTGTCGCGCCAGCAGGCGGGCGACCTGGCCGGGGCGATCGCCGAGCTGTCGCGCGCCGTCGCCGACAAGCCGTCCTACGCCGACCTGCGCTGCCGCCTGGCCGGCCTGCTCTTCGAAGGACGCCGGTTCGAGGAGGCCACCGAACACCTGCGCGTCGCGCTCGAGCTGAACCCGCGCTACCTCGAGGCGCGGCTGCTCGCGGCGCGCCTCGAGCTGGAGCGCGGCCACGCCGCGCGCGCGATCGGGCACGTCGAATCGGCGCTCGAAGCGCACGAGCAGTACCCCGACCTGCACTTCTGGCTGGGCCTCGCGCGTTTCCGCGCGGGCGAGATGGAGGCGGCCGCGACGGCGCTCGAGCGCGCGGTGGACATGAACCGCCAGTTCGCGCGCGCGAACCGCCTGCTCGGGCTCGTCTACCACGCGCTCGGGCGCTACGACGACGCGCTGCGCGCGCTGCGGCGCGGCCTCACGCGCGACCGCGAGGTGCCGCGCAACGCCCTGCTCGACGCCCAGCTGCTGCTCGAGATGGGCGACCTGGAGGGCGCCGAGGCGGGCGTGCTGCGCACGCTCGCGGTGAACCAGGGCTACCCCGACCTGCA
>CAZIXL010000335.1:0-4347 GCA_964542885.1 uncultured bacterium | reverse complement strand
TCCCCCCGGGTGCGTCGCGCCGGCCGACAACTGCCCCGCGGCCCCCAGGCACCGGGGGGGGGGCGCACCCCTGGTGCCGCCGCCGCGTCCGTTTTCGGGCCCGGCCGCCGGCCGTCTACAATCCCCGCCCATGCCCAGAGCCCCGCGGCCCAAGCAGCCCGCCTCTCCTGCGCGCCCGAAGGTGCCACGCGCCCCGTTCCTGCTCGTGAACGCCGGCGCCGCGCCGGTCTCGCGGTGGTTCGACCTGGCGATGCCGTTCGTGGTCGCCGCGTTCGCGATCGCCGCGCTGGCGATCGTGTTCGGCCCGCACCGCGTGGGCGACGTGTTCACCGAGACCGACTTCTACGGCTCGTACGGGCCCGGCGCGCGCGCGCTCGAGGCGGGGCACCTCGATCCCTCGCGCTACGCCGTGGTCGGGCCGCTGCACGAGATGGCGCTCGCGCTCGTGGGCTTCGTGGTGCGCGACCTGTTCCTGGCCGCCGAGTTGCTCTCGGCCGCCTCGGCGGTGGCGGTGCTGGTGCTGTGGCACCGCATCGTGCGCGTGCGCGCGGGCGCGGCGGCGGCCCTGTTCGCGGTGGCGTTCCTCGCCGCGAACGCGCAGCTGCTGCGCTACGCCTACGCCGCCACGACCGACGCGTTCGCGCTCGCCGTGCAGGCCGTGGCGCTGGCGCTGCTGCTCACCGGGCCGGCCACGACGCGGCGCGTGCTCGCCGCCGGCGTGGCCACGGGGCTCGCGTTCCTCACCCGCTACAACGCCGGCGCGCTGCTGCCCGCGGGCGCGCTCGCGCTGATGCTCGGCTGGGCCGACGCGCCCGGCGGCCGCCGCGGCCGCGCGGCGCTGCTCTTCTCGGCCGGCTTCCTCGCGCCCGTGCTGCCGTGGATCGGGATCTCGCTCGCGAGCGGCGCGCACTTCGCGTTCCAGCTCCACCACAACATCGCCTACGAGGTGTTCGCGCGCGCGAAGGGCATCCCGTGGGACACCTACCAGCGCGAGCTGCAGCCGCAGTTCCCCACGCCGTGGTCGGTGCTCGCGCGCGACCCGGGCGCGGTGATCGGGCGCATGTTCTTCAACGTCGGCGACCACCTGCGGCTCGACGCGCTCAAGCTGACCGGTCTGCCGGTCGCGCTCGCCGCCGCCGCCGGGCTGCTGCTCGCGGTGCTCGACGGCTCGTTCGCGCGCCTGCGCGCGGTGCTGCTCGCGGGCGCGCTGCTCTTCCTGGCGCTCGTGCCCGCGTTCCACAACGAGCGCTGGTCGCTCGCGGCGCTGCCCGCGTGGGCGGTGTTCGCGGCCGCGGCGTTCGCCTCGCCGAAGCTGGCGCTCGCGCTCGACGTGGGCGGCGGGCGGCGCGTGTGGCTCAAGGCCCTGCTGGTCGTGCTGCCGCTCGCGCTCGCGGTGCGCACGTCGGTGGCCGTGCAGGAGCGCGCGATGAGCCAGCTGCCGGTCGAGGTGCTCGAGGCCGCGAAGCGCGCGCAGCCGTTCCTGCACCCGGGCGACCGCGTCATGGCGCGCAAGCCGCACTTCGCCTGGTACTCGGGGCTCGAGCCGGTGGCGCTGCCGCTCGTGGACTCGCTCTCGCAGCTCGCCGCCGCCGCGCGCGCGGCGCACGCGCGCTGGCTCTGGTACTCGTGGCCCGCGGTCCAGCTGCGCCCCGAGTTCGCCTACCTGCTCGACACGACGGCGGTCGTGCCCGGGCTCGTGCCGCGCGTGGTCACCACGCACTGGCCCGGCGTGCTCTACGAGATCGGGCCCGACTTCGGCCGGACGCCCGACTGGCTCTCGAATCCCATGCTGCAGGCCGTCCACGTCGCGCGGGCGCGCGTGTCGATCTCGTACACCGACTGGCGCTCGCGCGTGATCCTGGCCATGGACGAGCGCGCGCACGGCCGTTACGAGGCGGCGCAGCCGCTGCTCGACGAGGCCGCGAAGCTGGCGCCGCGCGAGCCCGACGTGCTGCGCCTGCTGGGCGACAACCTGCTGCGCACCGACCGCGCGGGCGAAGCCGCCGACGTCTACGACCGGCTCGAGGCCCTCGCCCCGGGCGATCCGCGCACCCGCATCGGCCGCGGCTGGGCGGCGATTTTGCAGCACCGGGACGCCGAGGCGTACGAGCTGTGGCGTCCGGTCGTGCCGTACGCGGACGACGCTGCTACGCTCCGCCGCATGTACGAACTGTTCGTCGCCGGCGGCGACCGCGGCTCCGCGGCGATCGCCGCCGAGCGCCTGAAGGCGATGGGGCTCGAACCGTGAGGCGGCTGGCGTTCGTGCTGCTGGCCGCGCTGCTCGCAGCCGGCACCGTGGCCGCGAAGAAGAAGCCCCGCGAGCCGCGGCCGCCGAAGCAGGCGCCGACCGCGCCCGTCGCCGACTCGGCGACGGTCGCGCTCTGGTCCTTCGACGAGAACGGCGGGCCCGTCGTGGGCGACTCGGGGCCCTTCCGCCTGCGCGGCACCGCGGGGCCCGACACGCGCACCGACTTCGGCCGCTTCAGGAGCGCGCGCGTGTTCACGCGCACCCTGCAGTCGTTCGTGTACGTGCCGCGCAATCCGGCGCTCGACGTGACGGGCGGCTTCACGGTCGAAGCCTGGTTCCAGCCCGCGAGCTGGTCCAACTACGAGATGTCGGTGATCGCCGCACGCTGGTCGCCGGTGCCGGGCGAGCAGAGCTGGGTGCTGGGCGTTGCGGGGCTCAAGCAGAGCCCGCCCGTCGCCGGCCTCGCGCCCGCGGTGTTCGTGCAGGCGATGGCCGTCGTGCCCACGGGCCGCGTCACGTTCGTGATGCAGCCCGCCGAGGCGGCGGCCCCGGTGGCGTACTGGAGCGCGACCGCGATCCGGCTCGACCACTGGGTGCACGTGGCCGCGACCGTCGACGGCACGGTCGTGCGCATCTGGCTCGACGGCCGCCTCGACGCGCAGTACGCGACGACGTCGACCGTGCGCGCGAGCGACGCGCCGCTCGTGGTGGGCGACTACCTGGACGAGCGCCGGCTGTCGGACCTGAGCGGCCAGCTCGAGCTGGACGAGAATGCGCCCGATTACTCGGCCTACTACGGCTTCGACGGCGCGATCGACGAGCTGCGCCTGTCCGACACGGCCCGCCTGCGCTTCGAAAGCCTCGACACGCGGTAGTCGGACCCGCACGGCCGCAGGCGAGCCGCCACCCCGAAACGCGAACGCCGCGCGTACCCTTGGGCACGCGCGGCGCGCGATCGAAGCGAACGGAAGGCTACTCGGCCGGGACCGGGTGCACCTTCTCCTTCATCTCGGCGAAGTTGAAGTTCGGGCTCGCCGCCGCCGTGTGGCAGGACTTGCAGAGCGCCTCGCCGACGGCGTGGTTGATGAAGTTCTTCTTCTCGGCCTTCTCGGCCGCCTTGTGCGCCGAGCCCGGCCCGTGGCAGGACTCGCAGCCCACGACGGTGTAGTTCGCCAGCATCTCGGCGTCCGCCGGCGGATAGCCGCCCGGCAGGCCGTCGCCCGTCACGTGGCAGGTCACGCAGGCCTTGGTCTCGCTGGCCTTGCCCGTCAGCTCGATGCCCATCTTCTTCGCCCACTCGGCCGCGGTGGCGTCGTCGGCGTTGACCAGGGTCTCGAAGGCCTTGCCGTGCTTGGTGTCGGCCCACGCCTTGTACTGCTTCGAGTGGCACATCTTGCACTTGTTGGCGCCGAGGTACTCGTTCGCCGTGCCCTTGTCCGCGGGCACCTTGGACTCGTCGGCCTTGTACGCCTTGCCGGCGTCGGTCAGGTCGGCGCCACCGGCCACGTTGGTGTGGCAGGCCGCGCACGCCGCGCCCGTCTTCTTGGCCATCGCCGGCACCGCGAGCGCCTGCGCGGCGAGCATCGCCGTCAACGCGCCGAGGAGCAGTGCGCCACGCACGAGTGTGCGAAGGTTCATGTCGTCTTCTCTCCCGTCGTAGAGGTCAGGTTCGCTCGTCCCGGTCCCAACACCCGAACGGCCTGGAGATCGTGAGCTGCATCAAGTGCGTCTGGTGGTCTGCCGCCCACGCCGCGGCGCATTCTACACGGAATGCCGCCGGACGCTCGCGACAACTCGACTTCCGGCGGGCCGCTGCCGGCGTCCCGCGCCGGCGTGTGGCACCCGCCACCCGAGGATCACCGCAGGATGCGTGCCCGGATGGCGCCCACGTGCACGCCGCCGGCACCGCTCCGATCGCGGCGGCGCAATCTGCTTGTCGTGCGCCGGGATGCCGAAGGCTGGACCGAAGCCTGACGGCGCGGTGAAGCGGCCTCAACTGCGAGCGCCGGCGCACGAGCGCAGCGCCGCGGCCCGCAGCGTGGCAGGTCGGCAACACCGCTGGCAGGGCGTGCACCTCGTGCCCGTGGCGCCGGGGCGCG
>CAZIXL010000334.1:0-4350 GCA_964542885.1 uncultured bacterium | reverse complement strand
GCGATCTGCTTCGGCTTCTGGCCCTCGTCCTTCCCGTGACCGGGCCCGTGGCAGAAGTTGCAGTTCACGCCGAGCGCGTGCGAGAACGCGTTCATCACGTTGAGCACGCGCGAGGCGGGCATGTCCTTCAGGATCTTCAGGTTCTTGAACACGCTCTCGGCCGGCATGTCCTTGCGCTCGCCCAGGTCCTCGAGCAGCACGCGGATGGTGCTGTCGCGGTCGGCCACGAAGCTGTCGACGGGCATGCCCATCATGGCGCCCGGCGGAGGCCCGCCCGGTCCGCGCTCGCCGGGCCCGCCCATCCCGCGCGGCGGTCCCTGCGCGGCGGCGCGCTCCGGCACCTGCGTGAGTGCGAACGTGAACGACAACGCGGCCAGGGCGACGAGGGCGACGGCGGTTCTGCGCATGGCTCCTCCGGGATGGAACGGGTGGGCGAGCGACTCACCTTTCGGGCGGGCGCAGCATCCGCCTCAGCAGGCTCGTCGGCAACCCGCCGATGGCCGCGGCGAGCTCGTAGCCCGTGACGGCCGCCGGGTGCCCATCGAGTTCGCGAACGAGCGCGGCGAACCTCCAGGCCATCGGGCCCAGCGCGAGCACGTCGAGCACGGCCACGATCACCATGCCCGGCACTCCCGAGACGCGAAAGAGCGGCCGCAGCGCGGGCAGCACCGCCAGGGGGAACGCGAACGCACCGAGCGTGGCCGCGCGGAACCGCGTGCCGCTCCCCGCGGAACCCGCCACGGCGAGCAACGCGAGCGGCGCGATCCACACCAGCGCGGCCGCGATCGCGAGGATCTCGAACGAGGTGCTGTACGAACCGGTGAGCGCGTGCAGGATCATCAGCGGGAACCCGAGCCCGATGCCCAGCGCCGCCATCCCGAGCGCGAACCCGGCGATCCGCACCGGGCCGTTCACGAGCGGGCGCGCGAGCTTCGCTTCGACGAGATGGCAGGCGGCCCACGCCGCGAACGCGAGGTACCACTGCACGCCGAACACCCGGGGTGCGAGCGCCACCGCGGAGACGACGGCCGCAGGGGCGGCGATCGCCAGGCCCGCGGTCGCCCAGCCGGCCGTGGCGCGAACGAGGTCCACCGGGCTTCGCGTTCCACCGGAGCCGAGTTCGAAGGTCGGAACGGCGTCCCTGTCCATTCGGGTCCCCCCGATGTGCACGACGCCCGCCGGGTCGTCCGGAGCGCGTGGAGCCGCGGCAGTATAGCCGGGTGCACACCACCGGCTCACCGCCCCTTGACCCGGCTCGCGGCGCTTTGGAACACTGCCGCGCCGACGCGACGACCGCGGCCCGCAAGGCGCCTCCACTCCGAGCCACCGGGAACCCCATGAGCCACGAGAAGCCCGCCCCCGCCCCTGTCGACGACCTGTTCGACGTGACGATCATCGGCGCCGGCCCGGTCGGCCTGTTCGCCGCCTTCTACGCCGGCATGCGCGGCATGAAGACCAAGCTGATCGACAGCCTGGCCGAGCTGGGCGGGCAGCTGAGCGCGCTCTATCCCGACAAGTACATCTTCGACATGGCCGGCTTCCCCAAGGTGCTCGCGCGTGACCTCGTGAACGACATGGCCGAGCAGGCGTCGCAGTTTTCGCCCACGATCTGCCTCGAGGAGAAGGTCACGACGCTCATGCCCGTCGAGGGCGGCTTCGAGCTCGGCACGGAGCGGAACCGCACGCACCGCACGAAGACGGTCATCCTCACGGCCGGCGTCGGCGCGTTCGCGCCGAAGAAGCTCGACAAGCCCGAGTACGCGCGCTTCGAGGGGCACGGCCTGCATTACGTGATCCCGAACCTCGAGATCTTCCGCGGCCGCCGCATCCTCGTGGTCGGCGGCGGCGACTCGGCCGTGGACTGGGCGCTGCACCTCGAGGAGATCGCGAAGGAGGTCACGCTCATCCACCGCCGCGACGCGTTCCGCGCGCACGAGGACAGCGTGAAGAAGCTGCACGCGTCGGGCGCGAAGGTCGTGCTCTTCCACGAGCTGAAGGACCTGGTCGAGGGTGAAGGCGGCCGCATCGCGAAGGCCGTGATCTACGACAACCGGACGAAGGACGAGACCACGCTCGAGGTGGACGACGTGGTCGTGAACTTCGGCTTCCTCGCGAACCTGGGGCCCATCCGCACGTGGGGCCTGACGCTCGAGAAGATCTCGCTGGTCGTGAACCAGCAGATGGAGACCAACATCCCCGGCGTGATGGCGGCCGGCGACATCACGACGTATCCCGGTAAGCTCAAGCTGATCGTCACCGGCGTCGGCGAGGCCACGATGGCGGTCTGCACCGCCAAGATGCGCTGCGACCCCAAGGCCAGCTACTTCCCCGGCCACTCGAGCGGCAACGCGGCGTTCGAAGGGGCGTCGCACTAGCGACCCGGGCGCGGGACCACGGCGGGCGGAGCGGGCTGCGGTCCGCCCCGCCCCTTTCGTCGCGGCGGCGGCCCGCTCCCGCCGCGGTTTCCGGCGCTTCGGCCACCGCCCTCAACTTCGCGCGGCCCCGGCCGAGACTGCGGGCGGACCGGCCCACCCGCGGGTGGGCGTGCTCTTCCTTCGGATCGCCGGAGCGCCCGACTTGGACACGCCGAGCCAGCCCCGCCGCAAGAACATCACCGAGATCCTCGTCGAGGCAGGGGCCGTGACGCCCGAGCAGGTGGACGTCGCGCTCGTCCGCCAGCGCGAGACCGGGCGCCGCATCGGCGAAGCGCTCGTCGAGCTGGGCTTCGTGTCGGAGGAGGACATCGGCTGGGCGCTCGCGCACCAGCTCGGCATCCCGTTCGTGGACGTGCAGCCCGACACGCTCGACGTCGAACTGGTGCGCTCCTTCCCCGACGGCGCGCTGCGCCGGCTGCACGTCGTGCCGCTCTTCCGCTCGGAGGGGCGCGTGACCGCGGCGGTCGCCGACCCGACCGACCAGGACGCGATGGACGAGCTGGAGCGCCTGTGCGACTCGCCCGCGTCGTGCGTGGCCGCGACGCCGTCGGCGATCGAGTCGGTGCTCGACGAGATCCTCGGCCGCCCGCAGGGCGCGCGCGCGCGCGTCGTCGAGACGCCGCCCGACGCGCGCTTCGACGTGCTCTGGGAGCCCTCGGGCGAGACGTTCCTCGACTTCCACCTGTCGCAGGCGCGGCGCCTCGGCACCGACGAGGTGCACTTCGAAACCGTCGACGGCTGGCTGCTCGTGCGCCACCGCGCGGCGACGCGCCTGCACGAGGTGGCCCGCGAGCCCGCGGCGGTGATGGACGTGCTGCTCGCGCGCCTCGAGTCGCTCGGCATGAAGCCGCTCGGCGGCGGCGACGGGCACCGCAGCATGCCGCTCAGCTGCCCGGTCGCCGGCGAGTCGCGCGGCCTGCGCGCCTCGGTGCTCTCGGCGGGCGGGCGCGTGTCGGTCACGCTGCGCCTGCTCGGCGACCACGAGGCCAACACGGGGCTCGACGCGCTGGGGCTGGAGCCGCTCGACGTCTCGCAGCTGCGCGAGATCCTGCACGAGCCTTCGGGCCTGGTGCTGGTCGCGGGGCCCAACGGATCGGGCGGCAGCACCACGCTCGGCGCGCTGCTCGCCGAATCGCCCGCCGACGACCGCCGCTGGGCGGTCTTCGCGCGCGACCGCCGCCGCTGGTTCGGCACGTCGGGCCGCGTCGACGTGGTCTCGGGCCCGGCCCGCGCGCACTGGCGCCGCATCGCGCTCGAGCACGCGCTCGACGGCGTGGTGGTGGACGGCGGGCTCGACGGGCGTCGCGTCCTCACGGTGCTCGACGGCGCGATGCACGGCCGCTGGGTGCTGGCGCGCACGGACTGGGAGGACACGTTCGCCCTCCTCGAGCGGCTGCAGCAGGCCCCCGCGGGACGCTCGTCGCTCGCGCGCCGCCTGCGCGCGGTGATCCAGCAGCGCCTGGTCGCGACCCCGCACGCGAACGCCGTCACGACCGGCGAATGGCTGAGCGGCAACGAGGCGGTGGCCGCGAACGCCGCGTCCGGCGCCCCGGACGTGCCGCTGCGCCGCGCGGTGTTCGAAGTCCTGCTCGTGGGCGACGCGATCCGCGACGCGCTGTGCAAGGGAGCGGGAGCCGAGGAGCTGCGCGCGATCGCGCGCGCGAGCGGCTTCCATTCGCTGTCCGATTCGCTCAAGGCCGGCGTGCAGCGGGGGCGTCTCGACCCGCGCGACGCGGCGAGGGCCCTGGCCTGATGGCGCTCGACATCACCTCCATCCTCGCGTTCGCCCACGACCAGGGCGCCTCGGACGTGCACATCACGCCGGGGCTGCCGCCGGTTCTCCGCCTGCGCGGCGAGACGGTGCACCTGGACATGCGGGCCGTGGACGCCGACGAGACGCGGGCCGCGATCTACG
>CAZIXL010000333.1:0-4360 GCA_964542885.1 uncultured bacterium | reverse complement strand
CGCGCGAGCGGCCCTTCGCGCACCTCGCCGGCGCCGAGGCGCACGGTGCGCGAAGGCGCGAGCGCGGGCACGGCGAGCGGCGGCGGAAGGGCGGCGGGATCGAGCGCCCCGCGCGCCCACGCGCGCAGCGCCGCGTCGACGGGCGCGAGCGCGCCGACCGTGTCCACGCGGATCGCGCCGCGCGCGTCCGCCACGACGAGGTGCGGGCCCTCGGTCGGACCGCCGAACGCCGCGGCGATCGCACCGGCGGGGTCGTCGGCCACGGGCAGCACCAGCCGCTCGCGGCGCACCAGCCGGCCACCGACCGCCGAGTCGGCCGTGGCCGCGTACTCGGGCACCCGCACCGCCAGCACGCGCACGCCGAGCGGCGCGTACGCGGACTGCCACGCCTGCATGGCCGCGAGCGCGGGGCGCGCGCCGGGATCGGTGTCGCTGAAGAGCAGCACCACGGCCGGGTGGCCGACGAGCGCGCGCGCGGCGGCGGCGGCGCCGTTCCACCCGGTCGCGCCCGGCGGCAACTCGGGCAGCGTCGCGGCGGGCGGCGCCCCCGCGCCGAGGCCTGGCAGCAGGCGCGGCGCGAGCCGCCACACGGCGAACGCGGCGACGAGCACGATCGCGAGCGCGAGGGCGGCGGCGGCGAGGCGGCGCATGGCGGGCCAGTATAGGGCCGCGCTCAGATCCCGCGGCCGAGCCACCTCAGCACGTTGATGGCGAACTGGCGGTCGTCGCTCCCGGGCGCGTTCATGCCCACCTTGTAGGCGCCGTTGGGGCCGGCCAGCTGGGCGCTGAGCATGGCGGCTTCGCCGAGCACGACCACGCGCCCGCGCCCGCGCGCGAACGCCAGGCCCTGCGCGCGGCCCGCGGCGCTCGCGCGCTTCGCGGGCGGGATCGAGTCCAGCTCCTGCCACTCGCGGTAGGTGACCATCGCGTCGTACGAGCGGTCCGAGAGCGCGAGGAGCGTGCGCGCACCGGCGGGCCCGGTGAGCGACTGCCCGGTGTACGTCACCACCGTGCGGACCGGCGGGTCGCCGGCGCGCCCGCGCACGATCGCGTCGGTGGAGTCGAGGCCCGCCCCGGTGCGGAACGCGAGGATCGTCCCGCGCCCGCCGGCCGCCCGCCCCGGGTCCACGGTGTAGGCGCAGCGCATGTCGACGCCGAGCGCCCTGGCGAGCCCCGCGGCGGCCGAACCCATCGGCGCGTGGTCGGCGATCAGCAGCAGCGAGCCGCCGTGCTCGACCCACGTGCGGACCGCGGCGACCTCGGCGGGCGTGAACGCGGGCCGCATCGCGGCGGAGTCGGACATGTCCCGGGCGCCGAGCGCGTTCGAGATCACGAGCACGTCCACGTCGCGCAGCGACGCGGCCGTGAACGGCGCCTCGCCGCCCGAGACGCGGAACCCGTCGGCGCGCGCGAGGTCGGCGAACGGCTGGTAGCGCCCGTCGGCGGTGTGGAAGTTGTGGTGCGCCGCATCCACCACGAGCCGCGGGCCCTCACCGGAAGCCCACGCCGGGTGGGCGATGCGCGTGTCGAACGTGGTGTCGGGCAGCTGCTGCGCGCCCGCGGGGACGGCCGCCAGCGCGAGCACGACGAGGAGGAGCGCAGGGGATCGCATGCGCGCCACGCTGCGCGCCCTCCGCGGGCCGGGCCGAGCGCTTTCGGACGAACGACGCGCCGGGCGGGGCGTGCGCGGTCGCCGCGCTCAGCGCGGGCGCGTGAAGCGCAGCAGCAGGAACTCGTCGTCGAGCCGCGCGCCGTTGTTGTACCGGCGGTACGTCCAGTACAGGCCCACGCGGCTGCCGTCGCCGAGCGGCCCGAGGTGCAGGCTCGCGTTCATCGCCTGGCCGCCCTTCAGCGGGTCGCCGACGACGTGTGACGCTTTCCACACGCCGTACCAGCCCCACGCGAGCGGGGCGTCCGAGCCCTGCTCGGGCTCGGCGACACCCATGCCCTGCAGCACGCCGCGCTTGCCGTCGAGCTGGTTGCGCTCGAGGTCGATCACGAGCCCGTTGACGGGCGTGAGCTTGCCCCACCCCGACAGGCGCCAGATGCGGCGCCCCGACTGGCGATCGAAGCGCAGCGTCGCGCGCTGGGCGACGGCCATCGGCGCGTCGCGCGAGCCGAGCAGGTACTCCTGGTACTCGGCCCGCGTGACGCCCAGGTTGGGATGCCAGGGCAGCGGCGGGCGCGGGTGGCTGCGCGTCCACGCCTGGAACCACGCGGGGTCGCTGCGGGCGGCCGCCTGCATGCGGCCGGCGATGCGCTCGACGCGCTCGCTGTAGTGCGGCGCGAGGATGTCGACGACCACGGGCCCCTGGGGCAGCAGCGAGGCGAGGGAATCCAGCGCGGCGCGGCCGGACGGCAGCGCCCCGGCCGCGGCCAGGGCCGCGCCGAGCAGCAGGATCACGAGAGCGAGGAGGGGCCGCCTCGCGAGGGATTCGAAGCCGCGCATGGCGCCTCCCCGCGAAAGCGTTCGGCCGGGTTATCGGCCGGGGGGCGGCGCGGGTCGAGCGCGCATCGCCGGCGCGGCGGGCGCCCGGTCAGAACCCCAGGTAGTCGGCGGTGTCGCCGTAGATGCCCAGCGCCTCGGCACCGAAGCACGCACACGTGACCTGCCGTACGCGCGTCGGCCGCTCGAACGCGGCGGCGATCGCGTACATGGCGATCAGCGTCGCGCGCTCGATGGGAAAGCCGTAGACGCCGGTGCTGATGGCCGGGAACGCGATCGTCTCGAAGCCCCGCTCGTCGGCCAGCGCGAGCGCCGCGCGGTAGCACGACCCGAGCAGCGTGTCCTCGCCGCGGCTCCCGCCGTGCCACACGGGCCCGACGGCGTGGATGACGTGGCGCGCCTTGAGGTCGAACCCGGGGGTGAGCCGAACCTCGCCCGTCGGGCAGGGCGCGACGGCGCGACAGGCGTCCGCGAGCCGCCGGCCGGCCGCCCGGTGGATGGCGCCGCAGACGCCGGCGCCGGGCAGCAGCGCCTCGTTCGCGGCGTTGACGATCGCGTCCACGGCGAGCGTGGTGATGTCGGCCTGCACGAGGACGAGGCGGTCACCCAGCGGCACGGGGCCCTCCGGCGAGGTGGCGCGGCCCGGGGGCGGCCGTGGCGAACGGCGAGGCGCGAACGCTATCGCATCGGCCGGCGATCGTCACCCGTGCGTTGCCGCGGCACGCCCGCGCCGCGTACCCTCTGCGCGTGCCTCCGGTCCATCCCGCCTCCCGCGCGCCCCTCGTCGACACGCACGGCCGCACCGTGCGCGACCTGCGCCTCTCGGTCACCGACCGCTGCAACCTGCGGTGCTTCTACTGCATGCCCGCCGAGGGCATGCCGTGGCTCCAGCGCGCGGACCTGCTGACCTACGAGGAGATCACGCGCCTCGCGCGCGTGTGCATCGAGTGCGGCGTGACGGGCGTGCGGCTGACGGGCGGCGAGCCGACGGTGCGCGAAGACCTGGTGACGCTCGTGCGCATGCTCAACGACCTCGTGCCGGACCTGGACCTGAGCCTGACGACGAACGCGATCAAGCTGCCGAAGCTGGCGGACGCGCTGCGCGAGGCGGGCCTGAAGCGCGTGAACGTGAGCCTGGACACGCTCTCGCGCGAACGCTTCCACCGGCTGGCGCGGCGCGACCGGCTGGAGGAGACGCTGGCGGGGCTCGAGGCGGCGCGGCGCGCGGGGTTCACGCCGATCAAGGTGAACGCGGTGCTGGTGCGCGGCGTGAACGACGACGAGGCGGTGCCGCTCGCGCGCTGGGCGCGCGAGGAGGGCTTCGAGCTGCGCTTCATCGAGTGGATGCCGCTCGACTTCGGCCGCGAGTGGGACCGCACGAAGCTGGTGCCGGCCGACGAGATCGTGGCGCGCGTGGGGGAAACGTTCCCGCTCGACCTCGAGCCGGGCGCGGACCCGAGCGCGCCGGCGACGATGTACCGCTACCGCGACGGCGCGGGCCGCATGGGCGTGATCGCGTCGGTGACGCGCCCGTTCTGCGGCCGCTGCGACCGCATCCGCCTCACGGCCGACGGCCAGGTGCGCACGTGCCTGTTCGCGCTCACGGAATACGACCTGCGCGGCCTGATGCGCTCGGGCGCCGACGACGACGCGCTCGAGCAGCGCCTGCGCGAAGCGGTCCTGCGCAAGCAACCGGGCCACCTCGTGAACCGTCCGGGCTTCGTGCAGCCCGCCCGCGGCATGAGCGCCATCGGCGGCTGAGCGTTCCAGCCTGTCAGTTCGCGGCCCTGTCGTGTCGATCGTCCTCGGTGGTGAGCCGCCGGCGAGCGCCCGGGTCCGATGCGGCGGACGTTCGCTCCGCGCATCCTGCGCTCCGCTCTCGTCGTGGCTGCTTCCACCGCTCTGGCGGCCCTC
>CAZIXL010000332.1:0-4363 GCA_964542885.1 uncultured bacterium | reverse complement strand
CGCCGCACGAAGCTCGCGAAGGCCGTGACGATCGACGTATCGGCGGGGGCCGAGACCAGGTGCATGCCCGCTGGCCAGCGAACGAGGCAGCGCTCGGTCTCGCTGCGGGCCGCGAGCGTGCCGTCGTCCTCCTCGTCGCGCTCGGCCTCACGAAGCCCGGCGCGTTCGCCCCAGGAGGGCAGGCCGAAGACGAGTCCCCCATCCGACAGGGTGCGCGCGAACGTGGACGACGACCAGCGCCCGTCCGCGCGGCAGCCCCGGTCGCCGTCCCCGGCGCCGAAGTGGAGATCGGCGAGAACGGTGCCGGGCGCGCGGCGCGCCAGCGCGTACACGAACGCCTGCGCCAGGCCGGCCTCACCCCGCTGGCGCAGCGCCGACCGCCGGGCCGATGCCGCCGCCCCGAAGCACTCGGAGCGGACCGTGCCCTCCGCCCGCCCGCCGGGCTCGAGAGCGGCGGTGATGGTCCAATCGACGCGATTCGCCGACGGGGGCGTCGCGGGCAGTCGCACCAGCTGACCGCGGCCGCCGTCCGCCACGAGGGCCAGCGAGCCCTGGAGCGCCAGCGGCAGTTCGCCGAGCGGTGTGTCGGGGTCGGTCGCATCGAAGAACAGGAGCGCGCCGAGCCGCGTGCCGCGGAGCACCGCCGGCGAGTCCAGCGTGTCGCTCACCGCCACCGCGCAGATGCAGTGGTTGAACTGCTGGGGCGAGGGCCAGCTCGCGCAGACGCTGTCGCGCCTTCCGACGCTCGCGAGGACGAGCCATGCGCGGAACCCGGCCGCCTTCGCGAGCCCCGAGAAGAGATTCGCCTTGTCCTTGCAATCGCCGTAGCCCATGTCCAGGACCTCGGCGGCCGGCCGCGGCAGGTAGCCGCCGCCGCGCCCGAGCCCGACCTCGAGCGCCACGTAGCGCGCGGCCTGCGGCTCTCGGGACAGTGCCGCGAGCCGCCCGCGCTCGGACTCCACACCGGACACCGCGGCCGACGCGCTCGTCGTGACGGTCGCACCGCCATCGCGGCCAGCCACGTAGTCGGTGAACCACGCGGACACGTCCTCCCAGCTTCCGAAGGATCGGGCGCGAAGCGGATGGTCGGGCGCGAACGCGAACGCCAGGTGCCGCGGGCCGCCGTCCCCGCCGCGCGCGGCCTCTCCGGGCGGATCGAGGCGATCGAAGACCCACGTTCGCGTGCCCGCCGCCGTCGTCGAATCCAGCCGGCCCGAGGGCAGCCAGCGGCTCGTGAGGGTCCAGCCGGGAGGCCAGTCCAGCCGCAACTCCGATCGGCGGACGGGCGGGCCGAGATTCGCGACGAGGTCGATGGCCAGGAAGGGCGGCGCGTCCTCGTGCGTCCACTCGGCCACCATCACGTCGCCCGGACGCGCGCGCGGGCCCGGCGCGAGCACGCGCATGCGCACCTCGCCGCGCACCTCCCCGTGCGCCGCCAGGAGGTCGGCGGCGGGCGGGAGCGGCCGCGGGGCCGCGTCGGCGGCGGCCGGCACGAGCAGTCCCGACAGCTCGGGCGGCCTCCCCTGGTTCTCGACGTAGTACACGGTGCAGTCGGCCTGTTCGATCCCGGCCTGCGTGAGCAGGCGGATCACGCGGCGGACGTGCGTGGTCACGCGGCCGTCGTTCGAGACGCGCAGGTCGCGGGCGTCGAGCAGCACCACCGCATCGGCCCCGGCACCGAACGTGGACGTGTCGGCGATGGCCGCGCGCGCCCATTCGGGGACGTCCTTCATGGCACCGGCCACCGAGGCCGCCGGGACGGCGAGCACGGCGGCGAGGACCAGGGCGAGCAGCACCGGGCGACTCATGGGCTCGAAGCCCCGGCCGCGATCTCGGCCACGAGCCGCGATCCCGCCAGCGAGGCGCCGATGGCCGCGCGCAACTCCGGCCAGCGTTCGGCCGGAAGGTCGCCTTCGGCCGGACACGTGAACGCGGCCTGTCGTTCGAACACCAGTCCGCGGCCCGGAGCGTCCTCGCGCACGCTGCAGTCGCTCTCGAACCGGCCGGGCATGGAGGCGGCCGCGGGCGCCCGCGGCGGAGTCACCCGTGCGCCCGCCGGAAGCGCGATCCGCACGCGGTCCGATTCGGACCACGAGAAGTCCCAGTGAACGGGATGCCGCCGCGAGGAGTCCGCCACGACCTCGACGTGCAGCTCCTCGAAGGGATCGAGCGGGGCCAGCAGAAGGTCGCCTGCCGCGGGCGCGTAGCCGCGCAACCGGACCCGGCAGGCCCATTCGACCGGCTCGATGCCGTCGCCCGGGATGACCATCTCGAACGAGTCCACCTCGGCCGATGGCCAGCGCGTCCGCAGGCCTTCCAGGGCTTTCCCGGCACGCTCGCCGGCTCCGAGCTTCGCGAACGCGCGGCGCTCCTGCGCCGCGAGGTGGCCCGTCCAGCGCACGTGGAGCCGCCCCTCCACGTCGCCCTCGGGGGTCAGCTCCAGCTCCGCTTCGCGCTCGAGTCGCGACGCCGACGCGGGGGATCGGGGCATCGTGATGTCCGTCACCTTCCCTCCTCCGGAGAGCCAGGCGGCGACCCCTTCGGCGGACGGATCGACCAGCCCGGGCGGCTGGTCGGGATCGCCCGGGTCCAGGAAGAGCCAGCCGCCCGGCCGGGCCACGGCGACCAGCACGCGTGCCACGCCCGCGAGCGACGGGGCCTCCCCCATCCAGTACGGCACTTCGCCCGAGACGAGCACGAGTCTCGTGTCGAGTCCCGAGGCGATGGCCAGCCCCGCGAGCGCGAGTTTCACCCCCAGCGCCGTGCCCTCCGCGCGGTGGAGCGTCTGCAGCGGACGCACGTCGGCCATCGTGGCGGCGGCGGGGAGCGCCCGGCTGGCGCTGTCCGCCGCGAAGCTCAGGTTGCGAAGGCCGGTGCGGCAGTGGCGGAACAATCGCTCCGCACGCTCCGCGAGGCCGGTCGCGCCCCCCTCGATCGACTTCGCGATCACCGCGAGCGTGTCCGGCACGGGCAGGACCTTCCGCAGGTCGGTTCCCTCGCCCGTGCGACCGGCGAGCCGGTTGATCGAGTACGGGGCGACGTCGGGCTCGCCGTACTCCCCGTACAGGAACGCACTGACGCGCCCGAACGGGGGCATCCAGGGCTCCTCCACCAGCGCGGGCACGTCGCGCACCACGATGGTGCGATAGCCCTCGGCGTCCGTCGTCGGTGGCTCGGCCGGGACCAGGCTCACGCTGCTGTGCAGCGTGAACGGGCGGTCCTTCCAGGGACGGACGCGAACCCGGAGCGAGCGGATCGGCACGTCGTCCTGGCACGGCAGGAACAGGTCCCTCACGTACCAGCCGTCGAGCATGCGAATCCGCGAAGACACCTCGACGAGACTCCCGGGCACCAGGCCGGGGACGACGAAGGTCTTCCGGCGGAGCCGCATGCCGCCGAGCCGCAGCACCTCCTGGTCCACCATCTTCTCCGGCGTCACGACGCGCGAGCGGCCGTCCGGCGCGGTCACGCGCACGAAGAGGTTGTCCACCTCGGTGCCTTCGCCGTAGAGGATCGACGACGTCCCGTGCGCCTCCGCTCCCCGCGCGGTGTAGACCATGGTCGCGCGGTTCATCACGACGAGCCGGTCGAATCCCTGCGCGACGACTCCGTCCACGACGCGGTATTCGCAGCGCACGACCTCCGCGTCGGCGGCCGGGTCGAGGCGCGGGTGCGCCAGGTCCGGGCTCGCGGGATCGAGGGATGCGGCGCCGCAGGGCATCGCCGCGACGCACCATGCGAGGGCGACGGCGACGGGAAGGAACGGGTTTCCGCGCAGGCGACTGCCAGTCCGCATGATCGACCTCTCGACCGCGACCGGCGGATGCCGGCCCCATGCCTCGATCCGGGGCGGTCGGGGGCAGCCCGGCGTCTTCGACTGCTGCGCGCCGGAAAGGAGCACGGCGCGGCCCGTGGCGTCAACCGGCGGCGGCGACATCCGCCGGCGCGCGAGGGCCACGCCGCACGTCCCGGGTCGCGGCGCCCTCAGCCCGCGAGCCTCGCCGCCTCCTTCACGAGCCAGGAGCCGATCACGTTCCGCTGGATCTGGTTCGTGCCCTCGTAGATCTGCGTGATCTTGGCGTCGCGCATCATCTTCTCGACCGGATAGTCGGTCATGTAGCCGTAGCCGCCGAAGATCTGCACGGCGTCGGTCGTCACCTTCATGGCGACGTCGCTCGCGAAGACCTTGCACATCGCGGAAATGTGGCTCGTGTCCTTCGTGTCGCCGGCGTCGATGCGGGCGGCGAGCGAGTAGATGAGCGACTTGGCGGCCTCGGTCTGAGTGGCCATGTCGGCGAGCATCCACTGCAGGCCCTGGAAGTTCATGATGCTCTGGCCGAACTGGTGGCGCGTGTGCGCGTAC
>CAZIXL010000331.1:0-4371 GCA_964542885.1 uncultured bacterium | reverse complement strand
CCGGCCCGGCCGCGGTCCCCGCGGGCGAGCACCCGGTGCAGTGGAGCCGGCCGCGCGCGCGCACGATCGTGGTCGCGAGCGGCAAGGGCGGGGTGGGCAAGAGCACCATCGCGGCGAACCTCGCGGTCGCGCTCGGCGAGCGCGGCGCGCGCGTCCTGCTCGTGGACGGCGACCTCGCGCAGGCGAACCTCGACCTGCTGCTCGGCCTGCACCCGCGCTACGACCTGCAGCACGTCCTGTCGGGCCAGAAGACGATGGACGAGATCGTCGTGAACGGCCCCGAGAACGTGCGGCTCGTGCCGGCCGCCTCGGGCGTCGAGGACCTGGCGGACCTCGACGACTTCCGCCGCGAGACGCTGCTGCGCGGCCTCAGCACGCTCGATGCCGACGCCGACCTCGTGATCCTCGACACCGCCTCGGGCGTCTCGAAGCAGACGACCGAGTTCTGCCGCGCCGCGCACGAGGTGATCGTCGTCACGACGCCCGAGATGCCGGCGTTCTCCGACGCCTACGCGCTGGTCAAGCTGCTCCAGAAGCAGGGCGGCCTCGCCCGCGCGCCGCACCTGGTCGTGAACATGGCCACGGGCGCCGAGGAGGCCGAGGACACCGCGCACCGGATCAAGCTCGTCGCCCGCCGCTTCCTGCGCCTCGAGCTCGACTGCCTGGGCGTGGTGCCGTTCGACACGTCGGTGCCGCGCGCCGTGCGCCTGCAGGAGCCCGTGCTCTCCGCCTTCCCGAAGTCCCCCGCGGCGCTGGCGTACCGCGCCCTCGCCGCGAAGCTGTGGAAGTCCGCCCCCACCGGACCGAAGTCGTCGATCGTGCCGGAGCCGTCGCAAGAGCGCCTCGAAGCCTAGGAGGTTTCCCCATGCCCCGCGCCGCCCTCGCCCCGTCCCGTCGCGCCACCCCCAAGCGCGCCGCCACGAAGCCCGCCCGCCGCCCGGTCCTCCGGGTGGTGCAGGGCCGCAAGCCCGCCGAGCCGGCCCCGACGCCGGTCACCTACGGCAAGAACGACCTCCTCAAGCGCTTCGCGCCGCTCGTGCGCCACGTCGTCGAGCGCGTCGCCGCGACGCTGCCCCGCAACGTCGACCACGAGGACCTGTATTCGGCGGGCGTGCTCGGCCTGCTCGACGCGCACGAGAAGTTCGACACGGGCAAGGGCGTCAAGTTCGAGACCTACGCCGTGTGGCGCATCAAGGGCGCCGTGCTCGACCAGCTGCGCGCGCTCGACTGGGCGTCGCGCTCCATGCGCCGCAAGGCGCGCAACCTCGACGGCGTCACGCGCAAGCTCGACCAGAAGCTCGGCCGCGCGGCGTCCGAGGAGGAGGTCGCGCGCGAGCTGAAGATGTCGCGCGAGGACTTCTACCGGCTGCTCGACCACGTCCGCGGCGCCGTGCTGGTGTCGCTCGACGAGTCGCGCTCGAACGACGGTGACGACCAGGGCACGCTGGCCGACCACCTGGCCGACCCGAACGCCGAGGACCACGAGGCCGCGCTGGAGGACCGCCAGCAGCGCCAGGTCATGCTCGACACGATCGACCACCTGCCGGAGCAGGAACGGCTCGTGGTGGCGCTCTACTACTACGAGCACCTGACGCTCAAGGAGATCGGGCGCACGCTCGGGATCTCCGAGTCGCGCGTCTCGCAGGTGCACACGCGCGCGATGTCGCGCCTGCGCCTGCGGCTCCAGAAGGCCATGACGATCCGGGAAGAGGCGGCGTGAGGATGGGCGGAGGGGTGGGGGCGCGTCCTCCCTGGGAGGACCTGAAGGACCGGCTCGAGGCCGAGGCCGAGTCGCGGCAGGCGGCGGGGGATCCCGCCGGCGCCGAGACCCTGCGCGGCATCGTGTCGGCGTGGTGGGACGCGCAGCAGGCGTGGAACGCGCGGCTGCTCGACCACCTCGCGGTCCACCACGAGATCAACAACGCCCTGGTGGGCGTGCGGGGCAACACCCAGTTGCTGCTCATGAACCCGGCGACGCACCAGCCGGGTGTTCGCGAACGTCTGGAGGTCGTACTCCGTGAGTCGAGCCGAATCCAGGAAGCGGCCGGACGCATCGCCGAGCTCAAGACGGGGCTCGGTGGCGGCGCTTCCCACTCGCGCGCGGCCTGACCGGGCCGCGCCGCGGCCCCATGCGGGGCCGCTCGAGCGCAAGGGTGACGCGCGGGACGCCGGTGAGGCGCCCCGTCGCGAGGACCGGCGTGCGGCTTCCGGCTGCCTCTGGGCCGCCTGCGAGGCGCTGCTCGCGTCGCAGTCCGATCCCGGCGCGCTGCCGCAGGCGCTGGACTCGCTGCGCGCGGCTTTCGACTGCGACGGCGTCGCGCTGCACGCGGTCACGGCCGAAGGCGGCCTGGAGCCGTGGTGCGCGCGGGGCGACTGGCAGGGTGCGGCGGGCGACCTGCGCGAATGCGTCGGCACGCCGCTCTTCCGCGGCCGCGAGCGCGTGGGCGCGCTCGACCTGCGGGCCCGCAAGGGCCAGCGCTGGACACCGGACCAGCTGGCGCTGGTGCGCACGGCCTCCGGTGCGCTCGGCGCCGCGCTCGGTGCGCGGCTCGAGCTGGAGCGCCTGCGCCGCGCGCCCGGCCGCGACCCGGTCACGGGGCTCGCGGACGTGCGCGGCCTGCACGCGCGCCTCGTCGAGGAATCGGCCCGCTCGCAGCGCACCGGCCAGCCGCTGGCGGTCGTCGCGCTCGACCTGGACCACTTCGCGGGCGTCAACGAGCGCTACGGGCGCGCGACCGGCGACCAGGTGCTGGCCGAAGTCGCGCTCGTGCTGAAGGTGGCGCTGCGCGAGGGCGACCTGCTCACGCGGCCGGACGGCGACACGTTCACGATCGTGCTGCCGGACTGCGACCTCGGCCCGGCGCGGCGGCTCGCGGAACGACTCCGCCACGCGGTCGAGGAGCACCGCTTCGCCCGCGTCGGGAACCTGAGCTGCTCGGCGGGCGTGGCGTCGTGCCCGCGCGACGGGCTCGACGGAACGGAGTTGCTCGCGGCCGCCGAACAGGCGCTCGCGCTCGCGAAGAAGGCCGGACGGAGGCGGACCGCGCAGAACGGTCCGGGACACACCCACTAGGCGCGGGAGGCGCCGGGCACGCACATGGACGACCTCAGGGAAGACGGCACGGGACCGGACGGCAACGTCCGGGCGGTGGACGAATCGGCGGGCTTCCGCACGCCGGTCCAGCCGCGCGTGCTCGTCGTCGAGGACGACGAGACGGTCGCCGACGTGCTCCGCGAGGTGCTCCTCGACCAGCCCTACCAGGTCGAGTTCGTATCGTCGGCCGAGGAGGCGATCGCGCGCCTCGCGCTCGAGCCGCCCGACCTGGTCCTCACCGACATCTCGCTGCCGGGCAAGAGCGGCCTCGACGTCATGTCCGAGGCGCGCGCGCTCGACCCCGAGGTCGCGGTCATCCTCATGACGGGCTACGCGTCGGTGAGCACCGCCATCGACGCGCTGCGCCAGGGCGCCGACGACTACGTCACGAAGCCGTTCGACGACATCGCCGACCTGCCGGTGATGGTCGAGAAGCGGCTGCGCAACCGCCGCCTGCGCGCCGAGAACCGCGCGCTGCTCGAGGAGCTGCGCATCAAGAACGAGGTGCTGCAGCGCCACGAGCAGGAGCTGCGCGAGAAGGTGGCGCAGGCCACGTGGCAGCTCGAGACGCTGTACCGCGTGTCGATGGAGATCGGCGCCGGCATCGACCTGGAACCGATGCTCAAGCGCATCGTCGAGACCACCGCGCAGATCATGGCCGCGGGGTCCGCGGTCGTGTACCTGCAGAACGAGGAGACCGCGGAATATCGCGCCGCGGCCGCGCACGGCGTCGAGCTCGAGGGCGCGGGCGGCCCGAGCCCGCACGTGCTGGCGGGCAGCGGACCCGTGGGGATGCCGGCGTTCGACCTGCGGCCGGTCCGCCAGGGCGAGACGGGCAGCGTGCCGTTCTCGGTGCCGGGCGTGCAGGGGCGCGCACGCTCGCTGCTCGCCGTGCCGCTCGTGCAGGGCAACCTGGCGCTCGGCGTGCTCGTCGCGCTCGACAAGCCCAACGGCTTCACGATCGAGGACCAGGAGTTCCTGTCGCTCTTCGCCTCGCAGGTCGCGGTGCAGATCCGCAACTCGCAGCTCTTCGAGCACACGAAGAGCCTGGACCGGCTCAAGTCCGAGTTCGTGGCCGTCGTCTCGCACGAGACGCGCACGCCGCTCACGTCGGTGAAGGGCGCGCTCGAGCTGCTGGTGGACGAGCGCTACTTCCAGAACAACGAACAGCAGGTCAAGCTGCTCACGATCGCGCACGCGAACGCCGAGCGCATGCTGCTGCTCATCAACGACATCCTCGACTTCTCGAAGCTCGAGTCGGCCTCGCTGCCGATGAC
>CAZIXL010000330.1:0-4375 GCA_964542885.1 uncultured bacterium | reverse complement strand
TGGCGCACGCGTTCCTGCGTTCCAGCCTGCCGGCGGGCGTGGTCGGGGACCTGCGCGCGCTCGTCGAGCAGGTGCGCCAGCCGCTGGCGGTGCGTTCGTCGAGCCGACTCGAGGACGAGCGCGCCCATCCCCTGGCGGGCGTGTACGCGACCAAGATGACGGCGAACGACGCGATGGATCCCGCGACGCGTTTCCAGCGGCTCGTCGAGGCGGTCAAGTACGTCTACGCATCGACCTTCTTCGCGAACGCGCGTGACGCGCGTCGGGCGCTCGGCTGCGACGCCGACGAGCACATGGCCGTGGTCGTCCAGGAAGTCGTGGGCCGCCGCCACGCGGACCGCTTCTACCCCGACGTCTCGGGCGTCGCGCGCTCGTGGGACTTCTACGCGGGCCGCGACGCGCGGCCCGAAGAGGGCGTGGCCAGCCTCGCGCTCGGGCTGGGGAAGACGATCGTCGACGGCGGACTCACCTGGACGTACTCCCCGGCCCGCCCGCGCGCCAACCCGCCGGTCAGCGCGCCGCGCGAGCTGCTCAAGCTCACGCAGACACGCTTCTGGGCGGTGCGCATGGGTCCGCCGCCCGCCTACGACCCGGCCGCCGAGGACGAGTATCTCGTGTCGGCCGGCCTGCCGGAGGCCGAGGTCGACGGGGTGCTCGCGTCGCTCGTGTCGACCTACGACCCGCTGTCCGACCGCCTGTCCCCCGGGATCGGCGCGAGCGGGCCGCGCGTGCTCACGTTCGCGCCGCTGCTGGTGCTCGAGTCTCCGCCGCTGAACGCCGCCCTGCGCGACCTGCTGGCCATGGCCGAGCGGACGCTGGGCGGGCCCGCCGAGATCGAGTTCGCGGTGACGCTCGATCCGGAGGGCGGACCCTCCGCGCGGATCGGCCTCGTGCAGTCCCGGCCGCTCGCGGTCGGGGGCGAGGGATTCGACGTCGACGACGACGCACTGTCCGCTCCCGGCGTGATCGTGGCGTCCCGACTCGTTCTCGGGAACGGCGCCAGCGATGACCTGCAGGACGTGGTGTACCTGAAGCGCGATCGCTTCCGGTTCGCCGACAGCATGCGCATCGCGAAGGACGTGGAGGCCGTGAACCACGGGATCGTCCGCGACGGCCGGCAATACGTGCTCGTCGGATTCGGGCGCTGGGGCAGCTCGGACCCGTGGCTGGGGCTGCCGGTCCGGTGGGCCCAGATCTCGGGCGCCCGCGCGATCGTCGAGGCCACGCTTCCGCACGCGCCGGTCGATCCCAGCCAGGGATCGCACTTCTTCCACAACCTGACCAGTCTCGGGGTGAGCTATTTCACGGTCCCGGGGACGGATGAGGCGGCGATCGACTGGGCATGGCTGGATTCGCGGCCCGCCGTGACGGAGACGGAGTTCGTGCGTCACGTCCGCGTCGCCCCACCCCTGCGCGTCGAGGTGGACGGGCGGAGCCGCCGTGGCATCATTCGCGTGCGGGACGAAGCGGGAGGAATCCGATGACGGGCCAGCCGACTCCGATGGACGCGGTGCTCCGTGCGCTCCAGGAACGGGCGAAGGAGCTGCAGTGCCTGTACCAGGTCGACGAATTGCTCCACCAGGCGCAGTCGCCTGCACGCGAGGTGCTCGGCGGCATCGTGCGCGTGCTCCCTCCCGCGTGGCAGTTCCCCGCGATCTGCCGGGCGCGCCTCGTCGTGGGCGACGAGGTTTACGAGAGCGAGGGCTTCCGCTCGACCGAGTGGAACCTGCGCGCCCCGATCCGCGTGCCGGGCGAGGCCGGCGGGTTCGTCGAGGTCGTCTACGTCGAGGAGGCCGGCAAGGCCGACGAGGGCCCGTTCCTGAAGGAGGAACGGCGGCTGCTCGACGCCGTCGCCGAACGGCTCGGGCGGTTCTTCGAGCACGCCAAACTGCGCCAGGACCTGGAGGCCATCGAGGCGGCGGAGCACGCCGGTGCGTCGGGCGCGCCGACGTGGCGCGTGATCCTCGACTTCCTGCGGCGCACCGACGAGACGCTGCTCGTGCGCATCTCGCGCAAGATGATCAACCACCTCGGCTGGCTGGGCGTGAAACGGGCGGTCGAGGTCCTGCACGAGATGAACGTCGAGGAGTCCCCCGGGGACGGCGACGTCGCCGCGGACAACCGTCCGTCTGCGCGCGTCCCCGGCGACCCCGCGCGGTGGCGCGTGGACGAGACCTTCCGGATCGCCGCGGAGGTGCTGCACGAGGACGAGATCGTGGGCCTGGTGCAGAAGTGGATCCGCGAGGACAAGTCGCGCTTCCTGGTGACCACGCTCGGCAACCCCGACGCCGGGCTCGACGAGGTCGCGGAGGCCCTGCGCCGCTACCACCACCTCGGCCCGGGGGCCACCGAGCTGTCGCTGTCCGCCAGCAAGGGCATCCGCGTCGCGCTCGTCGAGCACTTCTTCACCGACCAGCTCCAGTTCATCAACACGGCCAAGCGCCACCTCGACCTGGACGACTTCTACGAGCTGATCCAGCGGATCGTGACGCCCCCCCGAACGCGCGGGAAGCTCGGCGGCAAGAGCGCCGGCCTGTTCCTGGCGTCGCGCGTGCTGCGGCACGCCAGCGACGAGCACCCGCTGCTCCGCGACATCCGCGTGCCGCGCACCTGGTACCTGACCTCCGACGGGCTGGTGAACTTCATCCAGTACAACGACCTCGAGGACGTCTACAACCACAAGTACGTCGAGATCGAGCAGGTCCGCCAGGACTATCCGCACATCGTCCAGGTGTTCAAGAACTCGGCTTTCCCGCCCGACATGGTGCGCGGCCTGTCCCAGGTGCTCGACGAACTGCCCGAGGGCCCGATCATCGTGCGCAGCTCGAGCCTGCTCGAGGACAGGTTCGGCGCGGCCTTCTCGGGCAAGTACAAGAGCCTCTTCCTGGCGAACGAAGGCACCAAGCCGCAGCGGCTCGCGGCGCTCATGGACGCCGTGGCCGAGGTGTACGCGTCGACGTTCGGACCGGACCCGATCGAATACCGGGCGGAGCGGGGCCTGATCGACGCCTACGAGGAAATGGCGATCATGGTGCAGGAGGTTGTGGGGCGGCGCATCGGCCGCTGGTTCCTGCCCGCGTTCGCCGGCGTGGCGTTCAGTCGGAACGAGTTCCGCTGGTCCGGCCGCATCCGCCGGGAGGACGGCCTGCTGCGGCTGGTGCCGGGCCTGGGCACGCGCGCCGTGGACCGCCTGAAGGACGACTACCCGGTGCTGCTCGCGCCCGGCCAGCCCGGGCTGCGCGTCAACGTCACGCCCGACGAAGTGGTGCGCTACGCGCCGAAGATGGCCGACGTCATCAACCTCGAAACGGGCGCGTTCGAGTCGGTCCCGGTCGAGGCGCTGCTGCGCGATCAC
This sequence comes from uncultured bacterium, assembly GCA_964542885.1. Lineage (GTDB taxonomy): Bacteria > Eisenbacteria > RBG-16-71-46 > RBG-16-71-46 > RBG-16-71-46 > CAIXRL01. The sequence goes on along the minus strand of CAZIXL010000330.1, from coordinate 1,020 downwards.
GGCCACGAGTACCCCCGGGCGGCCCAGATCGTGTCGATCCTCGAGGAGGACCACCTTCGCACGCCGACCGGAAGGCACCTGGACGAGGCGGACGGCCGGCTGGTCGTCACGTTCGAGGGTCTGGCAGGCGACCCATCGTTCATGCGCCAGGTGAAGGACGTGCTCGAAGTCCTCGAGCGCGAGCTGGGAACACCGGTGGACATCGAATTCGCGTCGGACGGCGAGTCCCTCTACCTGCTCCAGTGCCGCCCGCAGAGCTCGTTCGCGGACTCGCAGCCGGCCCCGATCCCGCGGAACATCCCGCGCGACCGCGTCCTGTTCACCGCGAACCGCTTCGTCTCGAACGGCCGCGTGCCCGATCTGACCCACCTCGTGTACGTCGATCCCGAGGCCTACAACGACCTCGGAGACGTCGAGAGCCTGAACGCGGTCGGGCGGGTGGTCGGCCGGCTGAACAAGCTGCTGCCGAAACGCCAGTTCGCGCTGCTGGGACCGGGCCGCTGGGGCAGCCGCGGCGACGTCCGGTTGGGCGTGAGCGTCACCTACGCCGACATCAACAACACCGCGCTGCTGGTCGAGATCGCGCGGCAGAAGGGCCGCTACCTGCCCGACCTGTCGTTCGGCACGCACTTCTTCCAGGACCTCGTCGAGGCGTCGATCCGCTACCTGCCGCTCTATCCTGACGACGAAGGGGTGATCTTCGACGAGCTCTTCCTGAAGCGCTCCGAGAACATCCTCGTCGACCTCGTCCCCGAGGCCGCCGCGCTGGCCGACGTCGTGCGCGTGATCGACGTGACGCGCGCCCGGGACGGCGAAGTGTTGCGCGTCCTCCAGAACGCCGACCTCGAGGAAGCGGTGGCGCTCTTCGCCCCCCCGCAACCCGTCGCCCCGGCTCTGGCCGAGGTCGAGACGCGCCTCGAGGCGCCGGGCGACCAGCACTGGCGCTGGCGGCTCCGCTTCGCGGAGCAGCTCGCCGCGAGCCTCGACCCGGCCCGCTTCGGCGTGCGCGCGCTGTACCTG
>CAZIXL010000329.1:0-4384 GCA_964542885.1 uncultured bacterium | reverse complement strand
GGCCGCGTCCTGGAAGCGCCAGCGGACGAGGATGCCCGTCTCGAAGTCCTCGGCCGTGAACGTGGCGAGCGTCGCGGCCGTCGTCATGCTCAGCCAGCCCAGGTCGACGAACGCGTGCTTGGTCAGGTCCACGCCGGAGCTGAGGCTCGCGCTGAGCGCCGGCTCCATGAGCCCGTTCGGGTTCATGCTCGTGTCCCAGTGCGAGACGGACGAGCCGGCCTGGTAGGAGGCGGGCGCGTACATGAACGGGCGCCTGGAGGCGTCGAAACCGCCGACCAGGCCCAGGTCCGTGACGCCGTAGACGACCGCCGGACCGACCCAGAGCAGCTTCGTGACGCTGAGCGCCGAGGCGGCGCGGTTGGCGTCGGTCTCGGCCGCGTCGGCCCAGGTCCGGTGGGTCGTCGAGTCGAACAGGAAGCGGTCGTCCAGCACCACCGCCGCGTGACCGCCGCGCGGCGCGGGGAGCGGCGCGGCGACGTCCCACGTCCTCGCGCGCGGATCGTACGTGTGCACGTCCGCGACTGGCACGTTCGTCGTCGTGCTGAAGCCCAGGCCGTGCCCGAGTTCGTGCAGCACCACGGGCAGCAGCTCGATGAGCGAGCCCTCGTTGCCGTCGAACCCGTAGTACCAGGTCTTGCCGGCGAGGCAGCCGGGATCGCCGTCCAGCTCGGAGTTGAAGCGCGCGGTGATCTCGCCGAGGCCGTAGGTGCCCGGCGCGAGCAGGCGGCTGCCGGCCAGTTGGTTGGCGAGCGCGATGTGGTACCAGGTGGACGCGTAGCTCGTTCCGCCGAAGTCGCGGAGCACGTAGCGCGGGCCGGCGCTCCCCAGCACGGCGCTCGTGGGCGTGCACGTGAGCGAATCGAAGTTCGCGTTCACGTAGATCGTGTCGGCGTTCTGGAGGATCGCCCCCCAGATGTCGGCGGCGTGCTGGAAGACGTTCAGGCGCTGGGCGCCGACCGTCGTTCCCGGGTTGCCGCCCACCGGCGCGGCCGGCGTGGCGAGGTTGAAGCCTTCGCCGGCGCCGTCGAGGTTGCGGATGACGATGTGACCCGGCGCCGCGAGCGCGGCCGGGGCGAAGACGAGCAGCGCGAGGAGCGAGAGGACCGGCGTGCAGAAGCGGCGCATGTCAGTTCCCCTTCCCGCCGGCGATCGCCGTGGCTTGCGCGGCCGGCACGCACTGCACCGTGCGGTGGCCGAACGCGTCCAGGTGCATCACGTAGGACTCCATGAGCGTGCCCTTGAGATCCATGGCCCAGCCGCCACCCGGGAGCGGGAACTCCTCGAGCAGCACGGGCGCGGCGGCGTGCACCTGGTCCACGGGCGGCGTGAGCCACGAGATGGGACCGGTGAGCAGGCCCGTGTCGGGGTCGAGGAAGGCGACCAGTCCGCAGACGATCGGGGCCGGGGCGCCGGCCGGGACGAGCGGCACCAGCGGGCCGACCGCCGGCGCCGCGGCGGCGGGCGTGGCGGCGGGGAAAGCGGCGGGAACGGGCGAGTTTCCGGCCGCGAGGACCGGCGACGTCGCGAGCGCGAGCGCGACCGCACCGGCCAGCGCCGCGCAGCAGCGCCGGGGGCTCGTACGGATGTGCATGGAGGTTTCCCCTGTGAGCGGAAGCGGGCGCGCCCGGGGGTCGGGCACGCCATCCCGGACAGGCTTCGGCTCGCCGGACGGGGAACTTGAGAGGCCCGTGTGGCGCCGGGACCGGCGGCCGCTGGCGCAAATGCCGGCCCCTGCGTGGTTCCCGGTCCCGGGTTCAGCCGTCGCGTCGCAGGTCGAGGCGGCCCGTCACCGAGAAGCGCTCCCTCAGCGCCTCCGGGAGGCGCACGGGCCGGCCCGAGGCGGGGTCGAGCGGGCACCACAGCGTCCGCGCGCGGGCCAGGACCTCGCCGTCGCGCTCGCGGCGCAGCTCGGTGTTGCGCTCGTAGGCGTGCCGCGACGCGGGCCCCACCCATGTCACGGCTTCGATCACGTCGGCGGGCAGCGCGGCCAGGCGGTAGTCGATCTCGTGGCGCACGACCACCCAGGTGACGGACCGGTGCTCGTCGGGGCTCGTGCGGGCCAGCCAGTGCGCGGTGGCCGCCTCCTGCACCCAGCGCACGTACACGACGTTGTTCACGTGACCGTTGACGTCGATGTCGCCCGGTGCGACCGGGATCCGGATCGTGAAGCGCTCGGGTCCGCCCGCGGCCGGGCCGGCACCCTCCGGGGCGCGTTCCCCGTTCGCCATCGCACCTCCTCGATCCGGCCTGGTCCGGCACTCCCGGCGCGCGCCCGCACGGCGCGCCGCCGCAGCCTCGGCGAACCCCACGGAGGCCGTCAAGCGGCGGCAGTTCCGGTCGCGCGTTCTCCGGTCGAACGGGCGTTCGCGGGCGCTCTGGCGTAAGGTGCGGCGACGGCACCCCTCCCGCAGACCCGGAAGACCCGAGGACACCATGGCGACGAAGGTTCGGAAGACCCAGTACTTCTACGCGAACGTCCGTGGCGAGCCCGACGAGGCGTTCGCCGTGCTCACCCACCTCGCGGGGCAGGGCGTCAACCTGCTCGCGCTCAACTCGGTCCCGGTGGGCCCGGAGAGCACGCAGTTCACGCTCTTCCCCGAGGACGCGGGCAAGCTCGCCGAGATCGCGCGCGCCGCGGGACTGGCGCTCGAAGGCCCGCACCAGGCGCTGCTGGTCCAGGGCGACGACGAGATCGGCGCGGTGGCGAAGGTGCACGCCCGGCTGCACCGCGAGGGCATCGAAGTCTACGCCTCGAACGCCGTGACCGACGGGCGCGGCTTCTTCGGCTACGTGCTCTACCTGCGGGCCGGCGACGCCGACCGCGCGGCGGCGGCACTCAACGCCTGACGACGAGCGGGGCGCGCCCGGCGGTGCGCCCCGTGTCGTTCACGACGCGCGGCGGAGCCCGATGTGCTCGCGGAACTCGCGCTCGACCTGCTCGGGATCGCTCGCGTTCAGCAGCACCATGTTCCGCAGGTGCTCGTACGATTCGAGCGGCATCTCCATGAACTCCACCCCCATGCCGTCGGCGTCGCTGCGTACGACGCGCGCCTCGACCTGGAAGCGCAGGGCGTCGTCGTCGTCCTCGACGAACAGCGTGAGGTGAAAGCGCCCGCCCGCGGGGAGCGGATCGAACGTGGAGACGTGGCAGCCGCGCACGCTGAGGTTGTTCACCTCGGCGGTCAGCTTCTCGCCGCTGGCGTCGGCGAACGTTCCCCAGATGTGCATGGGGACGCGCGTGAACTCGCGCTTGCCCTGGAAATCCGGCATGGGACCCCCTCGAAGTGGACCGCCCGGAACCGCCCCTGCGGGCCCGCGTCCGTCCGCGCCCGGTATCGGCTGCGGCCATCCCGCGCTTGACCCCGGCGCCGCCGCGCCGGTGGCCGCCCCGACGGCTCCCGCGGGCCGATCGTGCTAGGCTCCCGCGCATGAAATCGACCCTTTCCGCCGCGCTCCTTGCGGCCCTGCTCGCCGTCCCGCCACCGGCCGTCGCCGCCGCCGGCCTGCCCTGGATCACGAACGACTACGCCGCCGCGCTGCGCGCCGCCCGCGACCGCGGCGTCCCCGTGTTCGTCGAGACCTGGGCGCCCTGGTGCCACAGCTGCCGGTCGATGCGTGCCTTCGTGTTCACGGACCCGAGCCTCGCCCGCCACGCGCGGGACTTCGCCTGGCTCGAGATCGACACCGAGGACCCGCGGAACTCGGATTTCCGCAAGCGCTACCCCATCGAGGCCGTGCCGACCTTCTTCGTGCTCGACGGCCGCAGCGGCGACGTGCGCGTCCGCTGGATCGGCAGCCTCACCGTGACGCAACTCCACGCGCTGCTCGACGACGCGCACGCGGGGGCATTCTCGCCGCGCGCGGTCGTGAACCGCGTCGCCCGCGCCGACAGCCTCTTCGGCGCCGGGGACAACGCGGCCGCGGCGGTGGCCTACCGGGAGGTGCTCGCCAGCGCCGGTCCCGGCTGGCTCGGGTACGGGCGGACCGTCGAGTCGCTGCTCTTCGCCCTCCAGCAGACCCGCCAGTACGCGGCGGGCCTCGCGCTCGCCCGCGAAGCGCTGCCGAAGCTCGGCCGCACCTCGTCGGCGCTCAACGTCTCGGCCATGGGGCTGTCGTGCGCCTACAGCCAGGCGGACACCGCGGCCGGTCGCGGCGCGGCGATCGCCGCGCTCGAGGCTTCGACGCGTTCGCTCGTGACGGACTTCTCGTTCGCCACGGCATCCGACGACCGCTCGGGCGCGTGGATCGAACTGCTGAGCGCCCGCGAGGCGCTGGACGACAGCGCCGGCGCGCACGCGGTCGCGGGCGAGTGGTCGGCATTCCTCGACTCGGCGGCGGCGGCCGCGCGCACGCCGGACCAGCGGATGGTGTTCGTCTCGCACCG
>CAZIXL010000328.1:0-4390 GCA_964542885.1 uncultured bacterium | reverse complement strand
GGCGCGACGAGCGTCGACGACCAGGGCCGCCGCCGCTCGCTCGACCGCGCCGCGCTGCTGAAGCTGCTCGAGCGCGTCCCGCGCACGCGCGACGGGCGCTGGCGCGCGCTGGCGCGCCGGCTGCTGGCCGGCAGGCCGCTCGGGCCGTTCGAGTACCGCGGGCGCCGCGGCGACGACCCCGAGGACCTGGTGCCCCACGAGCTGCGCCGCGAGCTGCGCGGCCTGTTCGTGCTGGCGGCGTGGACCAACCACGCCGACGTGCGCGCCCCCAACTCGCTCGACATGTGGATCACCGAGGGCGGGCGGTCGTTCGTGCGCCACCACCTGATCGACTTCGGCTCGTGCCTCGGCTCGGGCGCGATCGCGAAGCGCGCGTACCCGACCGGCACCGAGTACTTCTTCGACTGGGGCGTGCAGGCGCGCCAGCTCGCGACGCTGGGCCTTTCGCCGTTCGCGTGGGAGGACGCCGCCGACCCGCAGCTGCCGAGCATCGGCTACTTCGAGGCGGCGAACTTCGAGCCGGAAACGTGGCGGCCCTACTACCCCAACCCGGCGTTCGACGAGCGCACCGAGCGCGACCTGCGCTGGGGCGCGCGCATCGTCGCGGGCTTCACCGACGCGCACCTCGAGGCCGCGGTCGCACGCGGCCGCTACTCCGACCCGCGCGCTGCCGCCTACCTGGTGCGCGTGCTGGCCGAGCGGCGCGACCGCATCGTGGCGCGCTGGGGCGCGCCGGGCGGCGCGGCCGCTGCGGCCGCCACCGGGGACCCGCGATGAGCACGTTCGATCCCACCTCGACCGGGACGCTCCCGGGCCGGCGCCGCGGGCCGCTCGACCGCCTGCTGCTGCCGTTCGGCGACGTGCGCGCCGGCGAGGGCGCCGACACGCTGCTGCTCTCGCTCGGCGTGTTCCTGCTGCTCCTCGCCTACTACGTCATCAAGGTCGTGCGCGAGCCGCTGATCCTCGCCACCGGCGGCGCGGAGCTGAAGAGCTACACGTCGGCCGGGCAGGCGGTGCTGCTGCTGTTCCTCGTGCCCGCCTACAGCGCGTTCGCCAGCCGCGTGAACCGCGAGCGGCTCATGGTCGGCGTGACGCTGTTCTTCGCCGCGAACCTCGTGGCGTTCTACCTGCTCGCGACCGCCGACGTGCCCGGGCTCGGCGTGGCGTTCTTCGTCTGGGTGGGCATCTTCAACGTGATGGCCGTCGCCCAGTTCTGGTCGTTCGCGAACGACGTCTACACGTCCGGTCAGGGCAAGCGCCTGTTCGGCATCGTCGGCGTGGGCCAGACGGTGGGCGCGATCGTGGGCGGACTCGCCGCCCGCGCGCTGATCGGCGGGCTCGGCGTGAAGCCGCTCATGCTGGTGGCCGCCGGCGTGCTGGCGCTGTACGCGCTCGTGACCGTCGTGGTGGGGCGCCGCCGGCACGCGGTCGCCGCCGTCGCCGGCGTGCCCGAGGGCACCGACGCCCGGCTGGACCGCCGCGGCGGCTTCGAGCTGGTGAGGCGCGACCGCTACCTGCTGCTGATCGGCGTGCTGCTGCTGCTGCTCAACTTCGTGAACACGAACGGCGAGTACCTGCTCGGGCGCGTGGTCTCGGGCGAGGCGAACCGGCTGATCGCCGCGGGCGCGAACGGCGCGCTCGCGCCCGACGCGTTCCGCGGCCGCTTCATCGGCGGCTTCTACGCCGAGTACTTCACGTGGGTCAACGTGCTCGCGGCGTTCGTCCAGCTGTTCCTCGTCTCGCGCATCATGCAGCGCTTCGGCGTGCGCGTGGCGCTGTGGGTGCTGCCGATCGTCGCGTTCGGCGGCTACGCGCTGCTGGCGTTCGCGCCGGTGCTGGCGCTCGTCCGTGCGGCCAAGGTCGGCGAGAACGCGCTCGACTACTCGCTGCACAACACCGCGCGGCAGGCGCTGTTCCTGCCCACGTCGCGCGAGGTGAAGTACCAGGGCAAGGCGGCCGTCGACACGCTGTTCGTGCGCGCGGGCGACCTGCTCTCGGCCGGGGTGGTGTTCGCGGGGGGCCTGCTGTCGCTCGCGCTGCGCGACTTCGCGCTCGTCAACCTGGTGCTGATCGCCGTGTGGCTGCTGGTCGTGGCCGCGCTCCTCGGCCGGCACCGGGTGCTCCTGCGGAACGCCGAGGCCCGCGAGGTGCACGTCGCGGACGCGTTCGCCAGCGGCCGGCTGCCGGTCGTGGCCGCCGCGGCGCCTCCGGGAGGATCGCCCCGTGGCTGACACGCCGCGCGTCTTCCGCCGCGTCACCGACTCGGGCCCGGGCGCCCGGCGCTCGCAGGGCACCACCACGCTGCCCGCCGACGTGCTGCGCGACGTGTCGCGCCGGCTCGCGCTCACGGCGCTCGCGTGCGCGGGCGGATTCGCGGCCGGGCTCGCGGTCGGCATCGTGTTCCGCCGGCTGCACTGGTACCAGGGCCTGCTCAACCCGTACGAGCTGCACTTCAGCACCGCCGGCCTGCTGCTGAGCCTGGCCGTGTTCGCCATCGGGCGCTGGGCGAAGCTCGACACCCGGCAGTTCATCGCGGTCGGCATCGCCTTCGAGATCCTGGGCGGACTCATCCTCGTGCTGCCCGATCACTACCTGCTGACCGCCCGCGCCACCAGCGGCGTGCCCAACGTGGGCTGGCTCGCGATCTGGATCGCCGTGCTCGGCGCGCTGATCCCGGCGCGGCCGTGGGTGACGCTGCTGGCGGGGCTCGTCACCGCCAGCACGAGCCCGTTCACGATGTGGCTCTACACGCTCGCCGGCCATCCGTGGCCGGCCAACGAGGTCATGGCGAACGCGATGATCCCGGGCTACATCGTCGCGATCTTCGTGGTCGTGCCGGCGGCGGGCCTGTACCGCATGAGCCGCGCGGTGGCCGAGGCGCGGGAGCTGGGCAGCTACCGGCTGGTGGAGAAGCTGGGCGCCGGCGGCATGGGCGAGGTGTGGCGGGCCGAGCACCGCATGCTCAGCCGGCCGGCCGCGATCAAGCTGATCGGCTCCGCCGCGCTCGCGCACGCCAACGGCGTCGAGATCCGCGAGCTGCTGCGCCGCTTCGAGCTCGAGGCGCAGGCCACGGCCTCGCTGGGCTCGCCGCACACGGTGGCGCTCTACGACTTCGGCGTCACGGACGACGGCACGCTCTACTACGTCATGGAGCTGCTCGTCGGCATGGACCTCGACCGGCTGGTCAAGCGCTACGGCGCGCAGCCGGCGGCGCGCGTCGTGTACCTGCTGGAGCAGGTGTGCGACTCGCTCGACGAGGCGCACGCGGCCGGGCTCGTGCACCGCGACATCAAGCCGGCGAACATCCAGGCCTGCCGCGCGGGCCGCCGCTACGACTTCGCGAAGGTGCTCGACTTCGGGCTGGTGAAGCGCTCGCGCGCCGGCGACGAGGACGGCGCGACGATGACGCGCGGCGAGGGCGCGCGCGGCACGCCGGCGTTCATCCCGCCCGAGATGGCGACCGGGGCGACGATCGACGCGCGCACGGACCTGTACGGCCTCGGCTGCGTCGCGTACTGGCTGCTCACCGGGCAGATGGTGTTCGACGGCCGCACGAGCTACGAGATCATCGCGCACCACCTGAAGACCGAGCCGGTCCCGCCCTCGCAGCGCACCGAGCTGCCCGTCCCGCCGGAGCTGGACCGCGTCGTGCTCGACTGCCTCGCCAAGGACCCGGCGCAGCGGCCCGCGAGCGCGCGCGAGCTGGCCCGCCGGCTCGCGGGCGTGCCGTTCGAGCGGCCGTGGTGCCCGGCCGACGCCGAGGACTGGTGGCGGCTCCACCTGCCGCAGGAGCTGGCGGCGGACGCGGGGCTCGGCGGCCCGCGCACGCCCGCGGTGCCGGCATGACCTCCGCGCCGCGCCCCGGGGCGACGCGGCGCTTCGCGACGCTCGCCATGGCCTGCTCGGCCGGGATGATGGCCTACCAGGTCGGCTCCCGCGCCACGCGCGACGCGCTGTTCCTTTCCAGCTTCCCGGCGACCGCCCTGCCGCTCATGGTCGCCGTGGCCTCGGTCGTCTCGATCGCGCTCGCGTTCGCGGGCGCGCGGCTGCTGGCGCGCGTCGGGCCGGTGCGCGCGATCCCGGCCGCGTGCGCCGGCAGCGCCCTGCTCACGCTGGGCGAATGGGGCCTCGCGAGCGTGCGCCCGGCCGCGGCGGCCGTCGTCGTGTGGCTGCACGTGGCCGCGATCGGGCCCGTGCTGCTCTCGGGGTTCTGGTCGATCCTCAACGAGCGCTTCGACCCGCGCACGGCGCGGCGCGTGATCGGCCGCATCGCCGCGTTCGGCACGCTGGGCGGGCTCGCGGGCGGCGCCATCGCCGAGCGCAGCGCCGCGTGGCTCGGGGTGCCGGCCACGCTCGCCGTGCTCGCGCTGCTGCTGGGCGCGTGCGCGCT
>CAZIXL010000327.1:0-4390 GCA_964542885.1 uncultured bacterium | reverse complement strand
GCATCCCGCCCCGGGGCTGACGCTCCGGACCCCACCGCATGAACGAGTTCGACGTCGAGATGGCCCTTCCCGAACGCCCCGAGCCGGCCACGGCCGTGCGCCGCCGCCGGGGCCGGCCCCTGAAGATGGCTCCCGACGAGGTGCTGGGCCTCATCCGCCGACTCGGCGAGCGCGGCGAACTATTCCGCGTGCACCTCGACCATCCCGCCCTCTATGCTCGCGCGCGTCGCCAGTTCGGGTCGTGGGCCGGTGCGGTGCAGCGCGCCGGGTTCGATCCCGCGGGCACGCTCGCCGAGGCCCGCCGCCGGTCCCTGGCGACGCGGCGCAATCGCGAAGTCCGCGACGAGGACCGCTGACACGGCACAGCCGGCGGGGATGGGGTTCCGGGTGGAACGGCACTTCGAGCAGCAGATCGAGGAGCTGAAGCGGCAATTGCTGCACATGAGCGGCCTTTCGGAGCGCATCACCCGGAAGGCCGTCGAAGCGCTCCAGCGCCGGGACGTCGGGCTGGCGAACGAGGTGTTCGCCGACGATCGCGCGATCGACAAGCTCGAACTGGACCTCGAGGAGCGCTGCGTCCACCTGCTCGCGCTCCAGCAGCCGCTCGCGCGCGACCTGCGCCTGATCACGTCGGCGATCAAGATCTCGAACGACCTCGAGCGCGTCGGCGACCACGCCGTGAACATCGCCGGCTGCGCCCAGGAACTGGCCGCGCGCCCGCCGGCGCGGCCGCTGCCCGACCTCGAGCACATGACCGACGCGGCGATCGAGATGCTGCGCGACGCGCTCGACGCGTTCGTGCGCGGCGACGCGGACGCGGCCCGGCGACTGTGCCGGCGCGACGACGAAGTGGACGCGCTCAACCGCCGGCTGTTCGGCGAGCTGCTCGCGCGCATGGTCGCGAGCCCGGCCGAGATCGAGACGTGCATGACGCTCGTGCTCGTGAGCCGCAACCTCGAGCGCATCGGCGACCTGGCGACGAACATCGCCGAGGAGGTCGTGTTCATCGCCGAGGCGCGGGTGATCAAGCACCACGCCGAGGAAACCGCGACGCGCGACGAGTTCGGGCGCAGCTGAACCGGGCCGCGGCCGCGCTCAGCGCGGTCCGGGCCGCGAGGGCATGGCCGGCATCACCATCCGGCGCTTCGTGCGCCGCACGCGCGGCCACGCCGCGGCGAGCCACGCGACCCAGGCGATCGCCCACGCGGCCGCGGCCACCCCGTCGCGCGCGAGGTCGGCCGGCGCGAAACCCGCCGAGGCCGCGCGCAGCACGAGCGCCACGCCGACGCCCGCGAGCACGACCGCGCCCAGCACTCGCGATTCCTCGGCCATGTCGTGCCCCCCGTGCGAGACCACGACGCGCGTCGCGATCGCCAGCGTGAGGAGGCCGTAGCCGCCGACGAACACGACGTGCCAGGCCGCCGTCTCCTGCGCGCGGAACACCGCCGCGCCCACCAGCCCGAGTGCGACGCACCAGCCCGCCGCCCAGAGCGCCCACGACAGGCGCACGTTGCGCCCGGGCCGCTTCCACAGCTTCCACGCCAGCATCGTGCTGGCCAGCGCCGCCAGCGCGCGCACCGCGGCGCCGAGCGTGGCCGCGCCCTTCGCCTCGCACGCGAGCGCGTACGCGAGCAGCGCGGCGATCGCGAGTGCGAACGCGCGCCGCGGCAGCCGCTGGCCCGCGCGCGCGACGCCGGCGATCGCGAGCGGGTCCTTGAGCATCGCGAACGTGGGCACGAGCAGGCCGCCCAGGCCCAGCACCAGGGCGGGCATCATGCCGCGCGAGACCAGCCGCAACGCGAAGCGCGGCACCGGCTCGAACAGCACGCCCGCCGCGACGAGCGCCTGCAGCGCGCCGCCGAGCACGCCGAGCAGCAGCCCGACGCCGACGAGCACGAACTCTTCCGGGGGCGCGGCCGCCCCGAAGCGCACGCGGCGCGCGAGCGTGACCATCGTGAAGAGCAGCGTCAGCGCGAATGCCGCCGCCGCCGCCGCTTCGAAGCCCGCGACGTGCAGCGCGCCGTAGGCGACGGCGCCGCTCGCGACCGCGGCCAGTTCCCATGCGCGGCACTTCGCGCCGTGCGTGAACGCCGGCATCGCGGTGAGCAGGAAGCCCGTCACGAAGCACAACTCGAAGCCCTGGATCATGAGCCCCGCGTGCAGCAGGCCCGGCCACGGCCCGCGCCCCATCGCCGCCGGGATCCAGGGCGTCGCCCCGGCGATCGCGAAAGCGGCGCCGAGCGGGAACAGCACGCGGTAGGGCTCGAGCGGCGGGCGCGCCTCGGGCGGCCGCGGACGCACGGACGCGAGCGTCGGCGCGTCGATCGGGGCGATGCGGATCGGCGCCCGCGCGCCGGGGTCCTGCCCGCTCACCTCGCCGCGATCCCTGCGCGCAAGGAGGCGCGCGTCACTGCCGCACGTCGGGCAGGAGGAGGTCGATGCGCCCGATCACCGCGTCGCGCAGCTTCTGGGTGGTGTCGAGACCGACGCGGCGAAGCGACGGCGGGATCGGCCCGCCGGCCAGCGTCGCGCCGCTCACGAGCTCGAGCCGGTCGTCGTGGTGCATCACGTACGCGGCCCCCGCCACCGGCTCGGTGAGGGGCTCGCGCGTCACGACGGCCAGGTAACCACCGGGCATCGACACCCGCGCCGCCTGCGACTCGTCGAGCGGGAACGCGAACGGCCGCCGCAGGCGCTCGAACCGTTCGCGCGCGAGTCCCGAGTCGTGACCCCAGAGCCCGGGATCGAGGCTGAGGGTGTTGATGATCATCTCGGGCACCGGCCGCACCGTGTCGCCGGGATCGCGCGGGGCCGCGAGGACCGGCACGCGCAGCCGGCTGCCGTCGCGCGTCGGCGTGCCGTTCACCTGCGGCGCCGCCTCGTCGGCCGGCGCCGCGGGCGCCCCGCCGAACGGATTGCGCAGCTGCTCCCAGGCGCGGAGCATCGCGTCGTGGTCGATCCGGCCCGTGCGGCCACGGCTCTTGGCCCGCGCCCACGCGCGGTAGGTCGCCTCGTACTGCCCGTCGTCGAGTGCGTGCGCGATGCGGGCCGCGACGTCCTCGCTCGGCACCTTGCGCCCGTTCTCGATGTTGAAGAGGAACGACGGCGCCAGCCCCCCGGTCGCCTCGCTCAGGCGCTTGAGCGACCAGCCCAGTTCGAGGCGGCGGGCCCGGATCCGGCTCGCGACCGGATCGTCCGCGGCCGCGCGCGACATCGCTCTGGAGTGCTCGGCGACTCTCGACATGGCCTGAAAATACGCCATTCTCCGGGTGGATGCCAAGACTGAGGACATCTTCTGCACCGGAAACAAACGACTTGGAGGCGTAGCCTGACCATCGGAGAATGGGACTTTCGGACCATCCCCCGAAAGCAAATGCGACCGATCGCTTTTCAGGAAACAGGTCGTACCGATTGGCGCCCATGGCCATGGGATTTCAGGCCCACGGCCGGAGCCGGTGCGAGGCCCGATCGGGACGGCCGCCTCTCAGCGGCCCCGGACGAGCGCACCCAATTCGGCCACGGCGCGGTCGAGCTGGGCGTCGGAGACGTACGGCGCCGGACCCAGGCGCAGCGTGTCGCCGCGGTGGTCGGTCCACACGCCGCGCTCCCGGAGCGCCGCCGAGAGCTCCCCGGCCCGCGGCGCGCGCAGCGCGAGGAAGCCCCCGAGACCGTCGAGCGGCACCTCGCGCTCGCGCGCGATCGCCGCCGGGTCCAGGTCCAGCGCGTCGAACCCGGTCGCGAGGCGTCCGACCTGGTGGCGGCTCACCGCGCGCAGCAACGCCGGCGACAGGCCCGCCTCGTCGAGGAACGCGAACACGCGTGCGCCGCGGTAGTGCGCGGTCGGGTCCCACGTCGAGCCCGCCCAGCGCGCGGGCCCCTCTCCGTAGGGCACCTCGCCGGCGGTGCGGCGCGTGAGCCGCGCGAACTCGCCGTACCAGCCCGTGAGTACCGGGCGCAGGTGCTCGCGCCCCGGCGGAACGCGCAGGAACGCGTTGCCCTCGCCGAGCTGGCAGTACTTGTACCCGCCGCCGACCACGAACGCGTCGCCGAGACCGTCGGCGGCGAGGTCGCAGGGCACGACGTTCACCTGGTGGTACGCGTCCACGAGCAGTTCGGCACCCGCCCCGCGACACGCGGCGAGCAGCGTGCCCAGGCCGGGCACGATCGCGGCGGATTCGAACAGCACCGAGGACACGAGCGCGGCCGCCGTGCGCGCGTCGATCGCGTCGGCGAGGCGCGCCGCGAGCGTCGCGACCGGACGCGCGGGCAGCCGCACGACGTCGACGCGCCCGGTCTCGGCGAGCCGGTCGAGTTGCCGGCGCAGCGTGTGGAACTCGCCGTCGGTCGTGACGAGGCGCGGCCGCTCCGCCAGCGGCAGCGCCGACAGGAC
>CAZIXL010000326.1:0-4390 GCA_964542885.1 uncultured bacterium | reverse complement strand
CCTGCTCGCGGGAAGCGCGGGCGGGCGGCAGGAACTGCCGCCCCGGGCGCCGCGGACGGCGGCGCCTCAGAACGTGTCGCGCACCGTCTTGAGGCTGGGGACGCGGCCGCTCGCGACGCGCGCGAGGGCCTCCTCGTACAGGTGGTCGTAGCCGTCGGCCGCCGTGCGCCAGCTGAAGTCCTGGCGCATGCCGTTCCGCTGCAGGGCCCGCCACAGCGACGGCTCGCCGTGCAGCGCGAGCGCGCGGCGCAGCGCCATCACCATGTCGTCGGCCGAGAACGCCTGGAACACGAAGCCGTTCCCCTCGCGCGAGACCGGGTCGAACTCGTGCACCGTGTCGGCGAGCCCGCCCGTCGCGCGGACGAGCGGCACCGTGCCGTAGCGCAGCGAGTACATCTGGTTGAGCCCGCACGGCTCGTAGCGCGACGGCATCAGGAACAGGTCCGAGCCCGCCTCGATCCGGTGCGCCAGCGATTCGTCGTGCGACGTGCCGAACCACCACTGCCACGGGCGCTCGAAGGCCAGGCGGCGGAACAGCTCCTGCCAGCGCGGCTGGCCGACGCCCAGCACGACGAAGCGGGCGGGCAGGTCGCACAGTTCGCGCTCGGCCGCCTCGATCAGCTCGAGGCCCTTCTGTTCCACGAGCCGCGAGACCATGCCCACGATCGGCCAGTCGGGATCGAGCGGGAAGCCGCACGCGAGCGACAGCGCCCGCCGGTTCGCCTGCTTGCCCTCGAGCGCGTCGCGCGAGAAGTGCGCGTCGAGGAACGCGTCCGACTCCGGGTTCCAGACGGCCTCGTCGATGCCGTTCAGGATGCCGCGCACGTCGCCGGTGCGCCGGCGGAGCACGCCCTCGAGGCCGAAGCCCAGCTCGGCGTTCGACTGGATCTCGCGCGCGTAGGTCGGGCTCACCGTGCTCACCAGGTCGGCGAACACGATGCCGATCTTCATGAAGTTCACCCGGCCCCAGTACTCGAACGGGCTCTGCGGGAAGAACAGCTCGCGCGAGAAGCCGGCCACCGAGAGGATCCACGGGTCGACGATGCCCTGGTAGCCCAGGTTGTGGATCGTGAAGACGGTCGCGAGCCCCTCGAACGCCGGCTCGTCGGCGTCGTGCGTGCGCAGGAAACACGGCACCCACGCGGCCTGCTGGTCGTGCGCGTGCACGACGTCGAAGCGCTCGCCGAAGCCCTTCAGGCCCTCGAGCGCCGCGCGGGCGAAGAACAGGTAGCGCTCGGCGTTGTCCGGCCAGCCCTCGCTCGTGACCGGGTCGTCGTAGATGCCCGGCCGGTCGAAGAACCGCCGCTCGCCCGCGTGGCCCACGAGCAGCACGCGCAGCTCGCTCGCCGGGTCCTCGGCGACCGTGAACCGCGCCGGCTCCTGGCCGAGCCCCCACGGCACGCGCGTGCCGCCGATCTCGTGCGTCGTCCAGCCGGCCGGGATCGTCAGCGTGCGGTAGTGCGGCAGCACCACCAGCACGTGGTGCCCGCGCCGCGCCTGCTCGATCGCGAGCGCGGCGACGACGTCCGCGAGGCCGCCCACCTTCGCGAGCGGCGCCATCTCGCTCGCGACGTGGGCGATGGACAGGGTGCGACCCGGCATGGAACCGCGGGGCTCAGGCCAGCGCGACGATTTCGCGCAGGTACTGGGCCGCGTCCTCCGGCGGGGTCGGGTTGATGTAGAAGCCCGAGCCGATCTCGAAACCGGCCACGCGCGTCAGCTTGGGCATGATCTCGAAGTGCCAGTGGTAGTAGGGCAGGTCGTCGTCGGCGAGCGGCGCGGTGTGCAGCACGAAGTTGAACGGCGGCGAGTCGAGCGCCACGTTCAGCCGCATGAGCGTGTCCTTGAGGATGCGCGCCAGGTCGAGGAACTCGTCCGGGTCGGTGATCGCGTGATAGCTCGAGCGGTGCTCGCGCGGCAGGATCCAGGTCTCGAACGGGAAGCGCGGCGCGTAGGGCGCGAGCGCCACGAACCGCTCGGTCGTGCTCACGATGCGGCGACCGTTCCCCTCGGACATCTCCTGGTCGAGGATGTCCGTGAACACGCAGCGCTCCTTGAGCTCGAAGTAGCGGCGCGCGCCGTCGAGTTCCTCCTGCACCATGCGCGGGATGATCGGGGTCGCGATGATCTGGCTGTGCGGGTGCTCGAGCGTCGCGCCGGCCCCCGCGCCCTGGTTCTTGAAGACCAGCACGTAGCGCAGGCGCTTGTCCTTCTTCAGGTCGAGCATGCGCTCGCGGAAGGACACCAGGACCTGCTGGATCTGCTCGACCGGCTGGTCGGCGAGCTGGCGATCGGGGTCCGAACCCTCGATCACGACCTCGTGGGCGCCGACGCCGTTCATCTTGTCGTAGAGGCCCTCGCCCCGCCGATCGAGCTGGCCCTCGACCTGCAGCGCCGGGAACTTGTTGGGAACGACGCGCACGGTCCACCCCGGCCCGTTCGCCTTCCCACCCCGCGGGCGGACGGCGTAGACCTCCGGCGGGGTCATGTCCTCCCGCCCCTCGGTGAACGGTGAAAACGTCTGCGCGACGGTCGGGTTCTCGGAATGGAAGTTCGTCGGCCGGCGGCTGCGCTCGGTGGAGATGATGACCCAGCGTCCGACCACCGGGTCCTTGCGAAGTTCGGGCATGAGCCGTCCTTGGAAAACGTTTCCGGGGCCGTCGGGCCCGGGCGTCTTTGCGGAAGAGGCGAGGGAGTTTAGGAAGCCGCTTCGCCCGGGGTCAAGGCGGGCACGACCGGCGGGTGCCGGCCCCGCCGCTCAAGTCATCGGACGGCGTTCGGCGGAGGTGGAGTCGAAATGCGCCCGCAGGGCGGCCTCGGTGCCGGGGTCCAGCTCCCGGCCGCGGCGCGAGAGCACGATCCGGGCGGTGGCGAGGAAACGTTCCAGTTCGTGCGTGGCGAGGCTGCGGCCGTCCCACCACGCGAACGACGGCAGCCATTTCGGGGCGAACACCCCGCCGCCGAACAGGTTCGCGCCCGTGCCGACGCTGGCGCCGGTCGGCAGCAGCGTGCCGATGCCGGTCTTGGCGTGCGCGCCGACGAGCGCGCCCACCTTGGGGCTGCGCGAGTCCACGTCGGCGCCGTCCACGCGCACGCGCACGTGGCCGTAGTTGTTCTTGAGGTCGCTCGTGGTCGTGAGCGCCCCGAGGTTCACCCATTCGCCCAGCACGCTGTGCCCGACGAAGCCGTGGTGGCGCTTGTTGCCGTAGCCCTGCCACACGCACGCCTCGACCTCGCCGGCGATCCGGCACTCGGGCCCGAACGTCGTGCCCGAGACGAAGCCGCCGAGCAGCTGGGTGCCCGGCCCGACGACGCACGGGCCGGTCACGACCGTGTGCGCGGCGATCCGGGCGCCACGCCCGACCAGGATCGGGCCCGGCCGCGCGTCGAGCACCGCGAACGGGCCGACGACCGCGCCCTCGCCCACCCCCACGCGTTCCGCGCCTTCGATGCACGCCAGCCGGTGCACCTCGCCGCGCACGCCGCCGCGCGCGCCGGCCAGGTCCTCGGCGATCGCGTCCGCGTTGCGCTCGACCAGGTGCCACGGGTACTCGAGGAACGGCACGTCGCCGGGCTCGGCCGGCAGCCCGAGCGAGAGCAGGCCCTCCTCGAAGCGTTCGCCCTTGCCGAGCACCGGCCACAGCAGGCGGAGCGGCACGCGCGCCGCCGCGACCCGGTCGCCGGCGAGCACGATGCCCGCGGGACGCTCGCCCAGCAGCCCGGCCGCCCAGGCGCCGGGCAGCGCCGCGGCGTTCACCACCACCGCGTCGCCGGCGGGGTCCACCGCCGCGGTGTCGGGCACCGGCGCGTCGTGCCACGCGGCCATCGCGCCCGCGCGCGCCTCGACCGCGTGCAGCCGCAGGCCGGTCGCGCGCAGCCAGCGGCGCGCGACGTCCGCGGCGCCGAACGCGAGCGCCGGGACGGGCAGCAGGTCGGTGAGCGGGCGGAGCGAGCGCCAGTGGCGGTCCTCGAACAGGACGAGGCGCGTCATCGCGGCGCCACGGGCAGCGTGACGAGGAACGCGCCCTTGAAGCCGGAGTCGAGCGCCCGCGCCCTGAGCGCGCCGGCCGCCTCGCGCGAGAGGCAGTCGCGCGAGCGCACCTTGAAGCGGCCGCCCTCGCGGTCGACGATCATCGGCACCATGAGCAGCGACTCGGCGGCGTCGCGGATCGTCTTGCCCTTGTCGCGCTCGGAGGGCGCGGCGATCTGCACCCGCCAGCACGTGTCGCCGGGCGCCGCGGCCGGGGCCGGCGGCGGCGGCGGCGGCTCGGCGGGCGGGAGCACCTCGGGCCGCACGACCGGCGCCTGCATGGGCGCGGTGGGTGCGGGCACCGGCACGTCGGTGGCGGGCACCTGCGTCCGCAGCGTGTCGTAGGCCTCGACCGGGGCC
>CAZIXL010000325.1:0-4413 GCA_964542885.1 uncultured bacterium | reverse complement strand
ATCTCGCGCCGCAGCTCCGACAGCAGCCCGGAACCGCCCTCGAGCTTCTCGACCAGCAGCGTGTCGAGCTGGTCCACCAGCTCGACGATGCGCTTCGCGTCGGCGTGCGACGCGCCGTCGGCGCCGCGCTGGGCGACGCGCTTGCCGCCGCGCTCGCCGAGGTACTGGAACGCCGTCTGGCGCGGGCGCACGCGCTCGGGGTGCAGCCCGTCCCACCAGAGCGAGGCCATGTCGTGGAGGATCGCGAGGCCGTTGGCGAAGCCGGCGTAGCCGTCGCGCTCGAACAGCGCCATGGCCAGGTAGACGCCTGCGAGCACGTCCTTGGACTTGCTGCCGAGCAGGTCCGAGGCATTCTTGACCGCGCCCGGCCAGTCCACGGACGGCTGCTCCGGCAGCTCGAGCTTGCGGAACTCGGCCTGCAGGGCCTCGAAAGCCGGATCGTCCCGGCTCGGCACTCCCGTCGGGGAGGCCTCGGAGATGGGGGTTTTGCCGAGTTCGAGAAGGTCCACGTTCAAGGCTCCGTCCGATGGAGGGACTGGCCGCACGCGAAGGCGGAAAAGCTAGTCCCTCCGGCAGATGCACCGCAACGACTGATTCCTTCGCCGTCCCCCTCCCGGACCGCGTCCGGGGCGGGGCGGCTCGATTTCCGGATGCTTCAGTTCCCGCCGGCCGCCGGCGGGGACGAAAGACGCATGAAGCCCGAGGCGAACGGGTGGACCCGCGTCTTGGGCGTGATCTCGACGGACATCGTCACGCCCTTGAACTTCCACGTGGCGCGCACGCGGCCGCCGCCGGCGGGCGCCAGCGAGGCGCCGTCGAGCACGTGGAAGAGCCCCCACTCGCCCTCGACGGTGGGTCCGTCCACGACGTTTCCGTTCACGTCCGCGCTGATCGACGAGCCCCGGCCCGACGTCTCGGCCGACCACGTGAGCGTGCGGATGTCCGGCGCGCCCATCTCGTAGAACATCGAGGACTCGCCGACGATCCACGTGACCGAGTGCAGCGCGCCGGCCGGCTTGAGCTGGTCCGCGCTGGTCTTCACGTCGAACAGCAGCTTGGGATCGGCGCCGCTCCAGCTGAACGCGGCCTGGATGGCCATCGCCTTCGCCATCCACGCGCACATCTCGGGGCTGGTGCCGGCGACGAGCCGGCCGATCACCTTGCCGTCGGTGTCCATGCGGCCCTTGAAGTGCGCGTTGTAGACCGCATCGATCGGGCCGCCGGGTTTGAAGAAGGCGCCGAAGTCCGCGATCTTCACGTCCGCGCCGCCACCGTTGAACGGGTAGCCGTTCGCGAGCACGCCGAAACCGCCCTGGATCTGCGTGGCCCAGTCGTTGCGCAACTGCACCGGGTCGCCCGGGTCGTTCACCTGGCCCGCGGCGCCACCGCCCGCACCGCCGCCACCGCCGGCGACCGCCGAGCCCGAGGCGGGCGGCGCACCGCCCATGACGAGCAGCACGCGCTGGAACGCGCGCGCGACGGCCGGGTCGTAGTGCACGTACCCCGGCTCCGCGAACGTGCTCACGGTGTTGACGACGCTCTTGTTGTACATCGGGCCGTCCACGCCGATCAGCTCGCCGTCGGCCTTGGCCTTGAACGCGGCCAGCAGCTGGGCCTGGTAGGCCTCGTGGTCGGACTTGTCGGCCTCGCTGCGCAGGAACGGCACCTTCGCCTTGAGGTTCGCCATGAAGCCGTCGCGCTTGCCGTGCTCGAGCCACTTGAAGAACGGCTCGAAGCGCTTGCGCACGGTGCGCACCTCGTCGGGCCCGCCCTCGAGGTCGGTCTCCTGGGTGACGCGCTTGAGCACGGCGAGGATCTCGGAGTCGAAGCTGGCCTCGCGCTGGAGCGAGTTGCGGCCGTGGCGCCCGAGCGGCCGGCCGCGCAGGTTCGAAAGGAACGCCGACCACGCCGCGACGTAGTCGTCGGCGTAGCGCCTGCCGAGGTCGGCGGTCAGGCCGCGGACCTTGTCGCCCATCTCGCGGTTGAGCTCGGGATCCTGCTCGCTCTGCACGACGTGCTTCATGATCGCCAGCCGCGGCCGCACGAACGTCTCCCAGCCCACCTTCGTGTAGGCGCCGGCGAGCGGCGGCGAGTCCTGGAACAGCTCCTGCTTCTTGCCGGCCTCCTTCAGGACCTCGTCGATCGTGAGCGGCGCGATCGCCTCGTTGGCGTCGGCAATCATGTCGTCGTAGAGCGTGGGCCAGTCGTTCCAGCGCGCGCGCAGCGTCGCGATCGCGCGCGCCGCCAGCGCCTCGTCGAACTCGCCGAAGCGCCGCTTGGGCTCGCCGTGGTCCGCCAGGCAGCGGGCCTGCTCGCGGGCCAGCAGGATGTACGCGTGCAGCGTGTCGGGCGGCACGTGCTCCAGCTCGGGGCGCAGCATGCGCACCAGAACCTTGCCCAGCACCACGGCGTCCTCGGGGCCGACCGTCGCGTGCGGGTCCATGAGCAGCCGGTAGACCTGGTACTGGTAGAACAGGTCCGCGAAGCGGGTCGAGTCGGCGTCGAGCTGGCGCTCGAGCGTGCTGCGCACGTCGCTCGCGATCGGCTGGAGCAGGTACTTCTCGGCGCTGCGCACGTAGAACTCGCGCGCGCTCTCGATCACGGCGTCGCCGGCGTAGGCGCCGACGCGCATGCCGAAGGTCTTGTGCGTCCGGTTCCACTCCAGGCGCTCGAGCGCCGCGCGCATCGCGTCGAGCGGCACCAGCGTCTTGCGCGCCACCTCGTACTCGCTCATCTGGCCCAGCGTGCGCGCGGCGCGCTCGGCCTGGCGGATCGGCTTCGCGACGTTGACCGCGAACAGCACGAACATGAGCGTCAGGAGCACGTACGCGCCGCCGAGCCCCCCGAGGAGGAACCAGCGGCGCTGCGCCTCGCGCTTGCGCGCGTACTCGCTCGCGGCGGCGAGCGTGGCGTCGCGCAGGACGATCTTGCGCCACAGCTGCGGCACGAACCACGCGCGCCTCGCCACCTCGGGCGTCGGCGCGTCGAGGCACGGCGGCAGGCCGGCGAGCGACGCGGCCGCGCCGACGACGCGGTCCACCGCCTCGCCCTCGACGTGGCCGCTCACGAAGTAGAAGCCGCGCAGGAAGCCGCCCTCGGCGAGGCCCTTGCCCTTCTGGAAGACCTGGCCGAGGAATCCCTTCAGGCCCTCGCGCAGGCGGTCCATCTGCGCCGGGAACGCCAGCGCGCGCATGCGCTGCGTGTCGTCGGCGAGCGCGTGGATGCGCTCGCCGCGCAGCGTGCCCAGGGCCGAGACGAGCGTGCGGAACTCCGCCTCGAACAGCGGCTCGACCGCCGCCGTGCGCGTGCGCGCGGCCGGCAGCGTGGCGCCCCACGCCTGGTCCGGAGCGTCGCCCGACAGGCCCTCGAACGTCTCGGCGAAGCCGGCGATCCGGTCGCAGTGCGAGAACACGACGTAGACCGGGAACTCCATGCCCAGGTGGTGGCCCAGGTCGCGCAGGCGCTCGCGCAGCGTCGTGGCCAGGGTCGCGGCCGCGTCGGGCGCCCCGCCGGCCACCTCGTTCACCGGCACCACGAGGATCACGCCGTTGATCGGGCGCTCGGGGCGCTGCTTCTGGAGCGACTTCAGGAAGTCGGTCCAGTCCTCGGTGTCGTCGAACTGCGAGCGCTTGAGCGTGCGCCCCGACATGTCGAGCAGGAACGCCTGCTCGGTGAACCACCAGCTGAAGTCGCGACCGCCGCCGACGCCGCGCACCGCGCGCGGCCGGCCCTTCGAGTCGCGCAGGACCGACGAGAGCCCGGACTCCTCGATGAGCGAACTCTTGCCCGCGCCCTCGGGGCCGATCACGAAGTACATGGGGAGCTGCGCGAGCGCGCGGTCGCCGAGCCGCCGGCCGACGGGCGACTTGCGGAACTCCGCCATGGCGTTGTCCCACTCGGCCTTCACGTTCCGCACCACGACGTCCTGGCCGAACGTGGACTTCTCGATCTCGCGCTCGACCTGCTTGTCGAGGTCGCCCTGGATGCCCTTGCCCGCCTTCGCGGCGTTCAGCTCGGCCATCATCCGCCACATGACCACGGCCAGCACGACGATCGCGATCACGAGCGTGACGATGAGGAACGCGACCTTGTGCCGCTGCATGATGAAGCCGAGCGCGATCACGATCCCGAGCGCGGCCAGGACCACGACGCGCGGCGACAGGAAGCGGTTCAGGTTCACGGCGCCATCCGCGACAGCGCGCCGGCCACGCCGCGCGCGTGCAGGAACGTGATGAGCACGACCGTGAGCCAGCTCAGCAGCACGGCGCCGGCCAGCACGACCGGCGGCACCCACGGCGGCAGCTGCGTGACCGTCTCGCCCACCTGCTCGTCGATGCGGCGCACGTGCGGCGCGAGCGGCCCGCCCGCCTGGCCGCGCACGGCGCCGAGGTCGGTGAGCAGCGAGGCGCGCAG
>CAZIXL010000324.1:0-4430 GCA_964542885.1 uncultured bacterium | reverse complement strand
CGAGGATGTTCGAGCCCGCCGACACGAGCAGCACGCCGCACGCCACCCAGCGCGCCGCGGCCCAGACCCGCGCCGGCAGCGGCGTCTGGCCGCCCACCCCATCGCCTTCGCCTGTGCGCGCGATGCTCCAGCGCGTCTCCCGAGAACCCGTTCCGCCGCGCCGCGTGCGGCCCGCCGGACCCCCACGCCGATTTCCGCTCGAGCCGCTGCTGCTCTTCCTCGTCGCGTTCGCGCTGCGCGCCGCCTACACGTGGCTCGCCAACGGCCGCTCGCCGGTTCCCTACGCCGACTCGGCCGACTACGACACGATCGCGTGGAACCTGGCCCGCGGCGTCGGCTTCGCGCTCGAAGGCGCGGCCGGCCCGCACGCGACGGCCTTCCGCCCGCCCGTCGTGCCGTGGCTCACGAGCCTGCTCTACCGCGCCGTCGGCCACGATTTCTTCCTCGCGCTGCTGTTGCAGTGCGCCATCGGCGCGCTGGTCGCCCCGGCGCTCGCCGGGTACGCGCGCGGCACGTTCGGCAGCGGCGTGGCGCGCTGGGCCGGGTGGCTCGCGGCGCTCTGCCCCGTCCTCGTCTTCTTCTCGGGCTACCTGCTCACCGAGACCACGTTCGCCCTGCTGCTCGTGGTGGCGCTCCACCTGTCGTCCGAGTGGGTGAAGACGCCGCGCCCCGGCCGCGCGCTCGGCGCCGGGCTCGCGTGGGGCCTCGCCACGCTCACGCGGCCGACCTCGCTGCCGCTGCCGTTCCTCGTCGTGCTCTGGGCGTGGTTCCCGCTCGGACTCACCGTGGCGCCGCGCGACCGCGTGCGCCAGGTCGCGATGCTCGCGCTGGGCGTGGTGCTGGCGATCGGGCCATGGACGATCCGCAACGCGGTCGAGCTGCACGCGTTCGTGCCCGTCACCACCGGCGGCGGGCGCGCGCTGCTCGATGCGAACAACCCGCTCGTCTGGGACGACCCGGCGCGGGCGGGCGGGGCGCTGAGCGTCTACCACCTCGAGCCCTACGCGACCCGGTACCGCGGGCTCTCCGAGGTCGAGGCCGACCGCGTCTCGGGCCGCCTCGCGCGCGCGTTCCTGGCGGAGCGCGTGGCCGAATGGCCGCGCATGGCGCTCGCCAAGCTCGGGCGCTTCTGGCGCCTCACGCGCGAGGGCGGCGGCTCCGGCACCTGGAGCCGCGAGGGTTCGCCGCTGGCCCGGCTGCTCGCGGTGCTCGACCCGCTGCTCGTGTGGTCGCTGCTCGCGTTTCCGTTCGCGCTCGCCGGCGCGCTCGTCACCATGCGCGGCGGCAAGCGGCTGTTCCAGTCGCTGCCGCTCGTCGCGATCGCGTTCTTCACCGCGCTCTCGGTCGTCTACTGGGGCGCGCTGCGCATGCGCGTGCCGGTCGAGCCGCTGATCGCGCTCTACGCGGCGGTCGGCGCCGACGCGCTCGGGAAGCGCCTGCGCTTCCGCCACCGGGGCCTCTCGGTGATCGAGGGCCGCGGCACCTCCGCCTAGCGTCGCCCGGCCGCCCCGCGTGTCCCCGCGCCCGGCCCGCCGCGCACCCGGCCCCAGAACGGCGCGGGGGGCGCCGTCGCCGGTGCCCCCCGCGTGAACCCGGAAGCGGGCGCTACTCGCCGCCCTTTTCGGCCGCCTTGCGCTTCGCCTCCTCCATCGCCTTGCGCAGCGCGAGCGCCATGGTCGTCGGCTCGTTCGCCTGCACCGTCGAGGCCACGATGTGCGTGCGCTCGTCGCGCCCGCCACGGCCGCCCCGGTCGTCGCGCCGCGGCCGGTCGCCGCGATCGCCACGCCCACCGCGATCGCGCCCACCGCGGTCACCGCGGTCACCGCGGTCACCGCGCTCGCCGCGGCCGCCCCGGTCGCCGCCCTCGCCCCGCTCGGCGCGCGGCGCGCGCGGCTCGGGACGCGGCCCGCCTTCGAGGCCCAGCCGGATCTTGCCCTCGCGCAGTTCGATCACCTCGACGCGCAGCGGCTGGCCGACCTTGAAGTGTTCCTTGAGGTCGGCCTCGCGCGGCTGGCCCGTGAGCTCGCGCGGCAGCAGGCCGCTCGCCCGGGGCCCGAACTCGGGCAGGTCCACGAACACGCCGAACGTGACGATGTTGCCCACGCGGCCCTCGACGACCTCGCCGACCGTGGCCTGGCGCGGCGGCGGCAGCGCGGCCTCGAGCGCCTGTCGCACCGAGAGCGCGATGCGGCGCTTCTCGGCATCGACCGACAGCACGAGCACCTCGACGCTCTGGTTCTTCCTGAGCGCATCCTTCACGCTCGCGATGCGGTGCGTCGCCGCCTCGGACACGTGCACGAGGCCGTCCACGCCCGGCTCCAGCGCCACGAAGGCGCCGAACTCGGTGAGGCGCACGACCGTGCCGGTCACGCGCTGCCCCGGCTGGAAGCGGGTCTCGATGCCCGCCCACGGATCCGGGGTCGCCGCCTTGATCGACAGCGCGATGCGCGGCCGGCCGTCCTTGCCGGACTCGATCTTGAGCACGCGCACCTTCACCCGGTCGCCGGGCTTGAGCGCTTCCTTGGGGTGGTTGGTGCGTTCGTGGCGGATCTCGGACACGTGCACGAGCCCGTCCACGCCGCCCAGGTCGACGAACGCGCCGAAGGGCTCGAGGCGCCGCACGACCGCTTCGCGCTCGTCGCCGGGCTGCAGCGCCGCGAGCAGCTCGCGGCCCGCCGCGTCCTCGGAGCGGCGCAGGAGCTTGCGCCGCGAGAGCACCGCGCTGCCGCGGCCTTCCTCGATCGAGCTGACGAGGAACTCGAGCGTCTGGCCCACGTACACGCTGGGGTCGGCGCAGAAGCCGTTCTCGATCTGCGAAACCGGGCAGAACCCGCGCACGCCGCCCACGTCCACCGTGAGGCCGCCCGAGTTGGTGCCCGTGACCTTGCCCGTCACCGGCACGCCGGCGTTGCTGGCCTCGCGCACGGCGGCCAGCGCCGCGGCGCGGTCGGCCTTCGCGCTGCCGGTCTTCACGCTCTTCGCGAGCACGACCTGCTCCCCGCTCTCGACCACGTACAGGTCGAGCTGGTCGCCGGGGATGATGCCCATCGAGCCGTCCTCGTTGCGGAACTGGCCGGTCTCGGCGACGGCCTCGCTGCGCCCGCCGAAGTCCAGCAGCACCGTCTCCTCGCCGATCGAGACGACCTTCGCGCTCACGCGCGTTCCCACCGCGAGGTTCACCTCGGCGTGGGCGGTCGCTTCGGACCCTCCCTGGCGGCGCTCGTACTCCTGCAGGGCCTTCGCGAACTCCGCGGAAGACGCTTCGAAGTCGGCGTCGGGATCGGTCGGGGGCGTGGTGGGAGGCGTCTCGGGGGGCGTCGGGTTCTCGTTCGTCATCGGGAGCCGGTCCATGTTGGGCGTTGAAGCGAGCGTCTGCGTGGGGCCAGAGGGGGGCCGTAGAAGCGACTTATCTAGACCTGTCCGAGCCCGGATGTCAACGCGGGGAAGCCCCTAGCGCGGAACGCGAACGGGCCTTCCCGCCCAGCGTGTGAACGTTCCGCGGACCACCGGCTCGGCCGGACGTCCGCGGGGCGAGAACACCCCGCCGGCCGGACCCTCGCCCGCCGCGTCGGTCGGCCACCGCCACCAGAGCACTCCGGCAATCCAGTCGGGGCCGTCGAGCGCTTCCGCCGCCGCCGCGTCGCAGGCGCGCTGGGCCTCGGGGTCGGGAGCGCTCCCGCCGTCGAGCCGGGGGCGGGCCGCGGCGGCGGCGAGCGCCGGGTAGCCGAGCGCCGAGACCAGCACGGGTCGCCGGAAACGGCGGGCCACCGGAAGGAGCGAAGCCACCGCCTTCTGCGCGCCCGCCCGCAGCGTCGCCGGCTCGCGCGCGGGACCGCTCGCGAGCGGCGCGCCGAAGTCGACGCCGACCAGGTCGAGCGCTTCCCAGAACGGCACCCTGGCGACCTCGTCCCAGCTCGCCTCGTACGTGAGCGTACCGGTGTAAACCCTTCGTACGTCGGCGATCAGCGCCAGCCACTTTTCCGGGTAACGGGCGGTGCTACTGGCCATGCCGCAGCCCACGACAAGGCCGTCGATCCGCTCGCGCTCGGCGAAGAGCGCCCAGTGCAGCACGACCTCGCGCCAGGCGGCGAAGAAGCGCGGCCACTCGTCGGTCGCGAACTCGAGCCCCGCGACCGGCTCGCGCGTCCACAGCCGCGGCGCGAGCCAGACCCGCAGCCCGAGGGCGGCGGCGCGCGCGGCGGCCTCTCCCACCGCCTCGTCGGTCTCCTCGTCCGGCCCGCCGGTGGCGCTCACGAGCACGCGCGGGTCGCCGGGCTCGGGCAGGTAGGCGAACGGCGACAGCTCCACCCAGCCGGCGCCCGCCTTGCGCAGCAGCGCCAGCTGCCGCGCCGCCTCGACCGAAAGGTAGCCGCCCTCCAGGCCGCCCGTGTGCTCGAGGCAGGCGCCGCGCTGGAAGCCGTCGGCCGGCC
>CAZIXL010000323.1:0-4432 GCA_964542885.1 uncultured bacterium | reverse complement strand
GCCCGCAACGACGACGGCGGCCAGCGCGAGCGCTGCGACGTCGAACGGCGTGGGCACCGGCGCGGGGTTGAGCATGGCGAGCAGCATCGGCAACGCGAAGAGCAGCGCGGCCACCGCCTGCGCCTGGAAGAAGACGAAGAACCCGAGGCCCGCGCGGGCGCCCCACTCGCGGCGCAGGCGGCGGTAGCGGCCGTCCTCCTCCTTGCCGAGCACGCGGTCCACGAGCAGGTAGCCGCCCAGCCGCAGCGACCAGGCGAGCGCCGCGGCGGCCACGAGCACGCGCCGGGCCGGCGGAGCGTCGACGACGACCGCGAAGTACGCGACCAGCGCTCCGATCCCGAGCGCCCAGCCCGCGTCGACGAGGCTCGCGTCGCGCCGCATGCGCTCGACGATCCAGAGCAGCACCATCAGGGCGGCGAGCCCCGCCCACCCCGCCGACACGACCGGAACCAACGATGCGCTCATCCGAGATCCTTCCCGAGGCTTGACGTTCGTACCGCACTCCCGCGCATCCATGACGCTATGCTGCGTCGGGCCGGCCACGCCGCTTCTCGGATGCCGGTCCCCTGCGGCGGGATTCCCGCGCGCAGCAGGGCCGGCGACCTCGTGAAACCGATGCGGGCTTCCACTCCACCCTTGCCGACAGGAGACGCTCCATGGACCGCAGGCAGGCGATGAAGACGCTCGCGATGGGCGCCGCCGCCCTTCCGCTGGCTTCGCTCGAAGGCCCGTTCGCGCGCGCGGTCGCGGCCCCGGCCGCGGCGACGGGCACCACCGTCGCAGCGGGGCCGTTCACGCTTCCGGCGCTCACCTACGCGTACGACGCGCTCGAGCCGCACATCGACGCCGAGACGATGCGCATCCACCACGACAAGCACCACGCGGCGTACGTGAACAATCTCAACAAGGCGGTCGCGGGGCGCCCCGAGGTGGACGGCTGGAGTCTCGAGAAGATGCTGCGCGACATCCCGTCGCTGCCCGACGACCTGCGCACCGCGGTGCGCAACCAGGGCGGCGGGCACGCGAACCACTCGCTCTTCTGGACGTTGCTGAAGCGCGACGGGGCGAAGGCCCCGAAGGGCGAGCTGGCGGCGGCGATCGACCAGGCGTTCGGCTCGTTCGACGCGTTCCGCGCCCAGTTCGACAAGGCCGCCGGCAGCGTGTTCGGCAGCGGCTGGGCGTGGCTCTCGGCCGCCAGGGACGGCTCGGTGAAGCTGCACACTTCGGCCAACCAGGACTCGCCCATCTCCGAGGGCCTCACCCCGCTCGCCGGCCTCGACGTGTGGGAGCACGCCTACTACCTCAAGTACCAGAACCGCCGCGCCGACTACGTCGCGGCCTTCCACCAGGTGCTCGACTGGGACGCCGTCGCGGCGCGGTACCGCGACGCCCGGAAGGGCTGAGGGAGACCCGCATGATCCGCGCCCTTCTCGGCTCGTTCCTCGCGCTGGCGTTCGTCGTCGCGCTCTTCATCCCGTCCATCGACGCGGCCGAAACCGGAGGCAATCCCATGGCGCAGACGCTGCACGACTTCACGATGAAGCGCATCGACGGCAAGGACGAGTCGCTCGCCGCGTGGGAGGGCAAGGTCGTGCTCGTCGTGAACACGGCTTCGCGCTGCGGCTTCACCCCGCAGTACGAGGGGCTCGAAGCGCTCTACGAGAAGTACAAGGACAAGGGCTTCGCGGTGCTGGGCTTCCCGGCCAACAACTTCATGGGCCAGGAGCCGGGCACCAACGAGGAGATCGCGACGTTCTGCAGGACGAAGTACGACGTCTCGTTCCCGATGTTCGCCAAGATCAGCGTGAAGGGGAAGGACATCGCCCCGCTGTACGCGTGGCTCACGAGGGACTCCGGGTTCGGCGGCGACATCGGCTGGAACTTCACCAAGTTCCTGGTCGGGCCCGACGGCCGGGTGATCGCGCGCTACGATTCGAAGACGAAGCCGGACGACGCGAAGCTGGTCGCGAAGCTCGAAGAATCGCTGGCCGCGCTCAAGGCGAACTAGGCCCCGCGCCTGCCGGCGACCGCATCACGAAGGCGCCGTGGCTCCCCGTCCGCGGCGCCTTTCGCGTGCCCGGAGGCGGCCCGTGCCCGGAGGCGGCTCGTGCCCGGCGGCGGCCGCTCCTCTAGACTGCGGGCGTGATCGAGCCTCCCGTCCCGTCCTCTTCGGATCCCCCCGCTCCCGGCGACGCCCCGGCGCGGCTGCGCGCCGAGGTGCGTGGCGCCGTGCAGGGCGTGGGCTTCCGACCGTTCGTGTTCCGGCTCGCGAGTGAGCTGGAGCTGACCGGGTGGGTGCGCAACGACACGCGCGGCGTCTTCCTCGAGGTCGAGGGCCCGCGCGCGCGGCTCGAGCGCTTCCTCGAGCGCCTGCGCGCCGAGGCCCCGCCGGTGGCCGCCATCCACGACCTCGCGCACGCATGGCTCGAGACCGCCGGCTTCGCGGGCTTCGAGATCCGCCACGAGGACGCGGGCGGCGCGCGCACGGCGGTGCTGCTGCCCGACCTCGCGACCTGTCCCGACTGCCTGGCCGAGACGCGCGAGCCCGCGCAGCGCCGGTTCGGCTACGCGTTCACCAACTGCACGAACTGCGGGCCGCGCTTCAGCATCATCCGCGAGCTGCCCTACGACCGGCCGAACACGTCGATGGGCGCGTTCGGGATGTGCGCGGACTGCCGGCGCGAGTACGAGGACCCGCGCGACCGTCGCTTCCACGCGCAGCCGATCGCGTGCCCGGCGTGCGGGCCGCGGCTGGCCTGGGTGGAAGTAACGGCGGCCGGCGCGCCCCGGCCCGGGGCCGCGGACGCCGGCGCCGCGGCCGTGCGCGCGCTCGCCGGCGGCGGCACCGAGGCGCTCAAGGGCCTGGGCGGCTACCAGGTGCTGTGCGACGCGGCGAACGAGGCCGCGGTCGCCGCGCTGCGGCTCGCGAAAGGGCGGCAGGAGAAGCCCTTCGCGGTGATGTGCGCCGACGTCGAGCAGGCCCGCACGCTCTGCGAGGTGAGCGAGGAAGCGGCCGCGGTCCTGCGCTCGCCCCGGTGTCCCATCGTGCTGCTGCCGCTCGCGCCCGGCGCGCCGGTCGCCGCCAACGTCGCGCCGCGGCTCTCGCAGCTCGGGGTGATGCTGCCGGCGACGCCGCTCCACCACAGCGTGTGCGCGAGCTTCGGCCGCCCGCTGGTCGCGACGAGCGGCAACCTGTCCGAGGAGCCGATCGTCACCGACGACGCCGGGGCCGTCGCGAAGCTCGGCGGCATGGTCGCCGGCATCCTCTCGCACGACCGCCCGATCGTCCGCCACGTGGACGACAGCGTCGGCACGTTCCTGGCCGGCGCCTTCCGGCTGCTGCGCCGCGCGCGCGGCTACGCACCCATGCCGGTGCGCGTGCGCGGCGACTGGCCGGCGATCCTCGCAGTCGGCGCGCACCTCAAGAACACGGTCGCGCTCGCGGTGGGCGACCAGGTGTTCGTGAGCCAGCACATCGGCGACCTCGAGACGCCCGAGGCGATGGGCGCATTCGAGCGCGTGATCGAGGACTTCCTGCGCATGTACGACGTGCGCCCGGCCGCGATCGCGCACGACCTGCACCCGGCCTACCTCTCGACCGGCTGGGCGCTCGAGGCCGCGGCGCGGATGGAGGTGCCGCTCGTCGGCGTGCAGCACCACCACGCGCACCTCGCCGCCTGCCTCGCCGAGCACGGCGCGGACGGACCCGCGCTGGGCGTGACGTGGGACGGCACGGGCTGGGGACCCAACGGCACCGTGTGGGGCGGCGAGTTCCTGCGCGGCGACGCCGCGGGCTTCGAGCGGGTCGCGCACCTTCGGGCGTTCCGACTGCCCGGGGGCGAGGTCGCCGTGCGCGAGCCGAACCGCGCCGCGATCGGCCTGCTGCGCGCGGCGCTCGGCCCGGCGTGGGTGGAACGCGACGATCTCGCGCCCGTGCGCGCGTTTTCGGCGCGGGACCGGGCGCTGCTCGAACGCGTTCTCGATCGCGAACTGGGCTCGCCCGTCACGACCAGCGCCGGCCGGCTGTTCGACGCGATCGCCGCGCTCGCGGGGCTGGGCGAGGCGATGACGTTCGAGGGCCAGGCCGCGATGCACCTCGAATTCGCGGCTGACCCGGGCGAGCGCGGCGCGTATCCTGTCCGCCTGCTCCCGCCGCGCGTCCCGGGCGGGCCGCGGGTGGTGGACTGGGAACCGATGCTCGACGCCATCCTGGGCGACCAACCATCCTGGCTACCTTCGGAACTGCGCCAGTGCCTGAATGCCATCGCGCAGGCCGCCCCGAACTTGCGTCAGGATCGTAGATTCATGCGAGGAATACGCGGGGCGGGTGGTTTTATTAGGCCGGGCGGAGGATAAAAAAACTCCCGAATGCGCATCCCGGTCTTGTCAGACAGCCGCAGCGCATTCACTTTCGCCGTTCCATGAATCGTCT
>CAZIXL010000322.1:0-4435 GCA_964542885.1 uncultured bacterium | reverse complement strand
GCGTCCACGACCGCGCGCGAAGCCCCGACGGCGCCACCGAGCGCATCGGCGAGCTGCTCGATGAGCACGAAGTGCTCGGGGCCCTTCACGCCGCGCCCTCCCGAGACGATCACCTCCGCCTCGGTCAGGTCCACCTTGCCGCCCTTCGCGCCTGCCATGCCCGTCACCTTCGCGCGCGGCGCCGCGGCGTCCCACGTGAAGGCCAGCTCCTCGACGGCGCCGGCCTTGCCCGCGCCCTCGATCGCCGCGAACGCCTTGGGCCGCAGCGACGCGAGCGCCGGCGACGCGGGGAACGCCACGGTCTGCACGGCCTTCGCCGCGAACACGGGCCGCTTCGCCTGCAGCCTGCCGCCCTCGACCGACAGCGCCGTGCAGTCGGCGGCGAGCCCGACGCCCAGCTTCGCGGCGACGCGCGCCGCGAGGTCCTTGCCCAGCGAGGAGGCCGGGAACAGCACGACCTTCGCGCCGCACGCGGCGACCGCGGCGGCCACGGCCGCCGCATGGCCCGAACCCGTGTAGGTCGCGAACGCCTCGTGCTTCGCGAACAGCACCTTGTCGGCGCCCGCGCCGCCCAGGGCCGCGAGCCCCGGGTCCGACGCCGCGCAACACACACCCGTCACCGGACCGCCGAGCGAGGCCGCCAGCCGCGTCGCCTCACCCAGCGCTTCGCGCGCGACCGAACGGACCTGGCCGTCGCGCTGCTCGAGGAATACCAGGATGCTCACGTCGCCCCCCTCAGATGACCTTGGCTTCTTCGCGCAGGACGCGCACCAGTTCCGGAACGGCCGCAGCCCCCTCGCCCACGATGCGCCCGGCCGCGCGCGAAGGCGGCAGCTGGAGCGACACCGGTTCGAGTGCGGGCGTGCCCAGGTCGGTCGCGCGCTCCTCGATGGGCTTCTTCTTCGCGGCCATGATGCCCTTGAGCGACGCGAAGCGGGGCTGGTTGAGCCCCTTGTCGGCGGTGAGCACCGCGGGCAGGGGCAGCTCCACGAGTTCGTTGCCGCCCTCGACCTCGCGCGCGACCTTCGCGACCTGCCCGTCCAGCTCGAAACTCACGATCATCGTCGCGCACGGCAGGCCGAGCATCTCGGCGAGCATCGGCCCGACCTGCGCGGCGTCGTCGTCCACCGCTTGCTTGCCGAGCCACACCAGGCCCGGGTTCAGGTCGCGGATGGCCGCGGCGAGCGCGCGCGCGACCGACAGCGAGTCGGGCGCGACCGCGTCGGTCTTCAGGTGGATCGCGCGATCGGCTCCCATCGCGAGCGCGCTGCGGATCGCCGTCTGCACGCCGGCGCCTCCGAGCGAGAGCACGACGACCTCGCCAACCCCGAGCTTCTCCTTGAGCTGCAGCGCGGCCTCGATCGCGAACTCGTCGTAGGGGTTGATGATCCACGTGACGCCCGTGGGATCGAGCGTCCGGCCGTCACCCGCGACCTTCACGCGGGTCTCGGTGTCCGGGACCTGCTTGACGCAGACGACCTGCAGCAAAAGGCACCTCTTCTTTCCGCGCGCGCCGATCGTGTCCGGGCGCGCGACGTCGTTTCGATTTCAGCGCAGGCTTCGCGCATTTGCGCCATGTTTCACAAGGGCTCCCGCGTGCGGCGTGAAAGCGGCGGCGAGCCGGGTACCGGCATGACGGGGGCGCAGTCTGTCCGCACCCCCTGATTCGTGTCAAGACAGCGGGCGGTATCCATAAGGAGGCGTCCGTTCGGGATCGGACCCTGCTCGATCGTTCAACTATCAGAAATGCTCAGATCCACTATTTCGATCTCGCACCCATGGCGAAAAATCAACGCGTTCACCATTGACCACCCTGCGAACCCTGTGGCACTTTCGCGCCGTCTCGCACGGAATTGCATGGCTGGTGCGGGAGATGCTCGAAAACCTGCCCCTCCGGGGACCGGAATCGGGCATCGAGGGCGGACACGGGGGCGGACCGGGGGGTCCGGGCCGGTGGCCGAAAACGTTTCCGCGGCCAGGTGCCACCCGGCACGTTCCGCGGTCCTTTTCCGCCTCGCTCGCTTCGGGGCGACCGTGACGGGCCAAAGATGACCTCGATCGTCGAGATGGACGAACTGGGCCGGCGCATACGGCGCCTGCGTTCCGAGCGAAGGATGACGCTCAAGCAGGTCGAGTCCGTGAGCGGCCTCTCCGCGACGCACCTGTCCGAGATCGAACGCGGCCGGACGTCGCCCACCATCGGTGCGCTCGTCCGCATCGCACGCGCGCTCGAGAAGGATGTCTCCTACTTCATCGAGGCCGACGAGCGGCCCGACGTCGCGCACCTGCTGCGCGAGCAGCTCGTGCGCGAATCGCCCGCGACGGGCGCGTCCGCCGAGCGGCTCACCAACGGCATTCCCGGCAGCAGCCTCTTCCCCTACCGCGTCCGTCTCGAGCCGGGCGCCGGGCTCGCGTTCCCGGCCCGCGACCTGCCGGACGACGTGATCGTCCACGTGCAGTCGGGCCGCCTCTCGGTGCGGCCCGGCGGCGAAACGCACTCGCTCGCGAGCGGCGATACGATCCAGGCCTCGCTCGCCGGCGGGCTCGTGCTCGAGGCGCAGGGCGATCCCGCCGAGCTCGTGCTGGTGTGCACCTGCGGCATGGAGGAGTTGCGATGAGCGCCCCCACCGTTCGCGAAGCCGCCGGCGCGGCCCTCCGCACCGCGAAGCCCGCCGCTGCCGAGGCGCCCCACCCCCGCTCCACGCCCGCAGCCGAGCTCGGGCGGCGCATCAAGATGCTGCGCGTCGGTCGCGGCATGACGCTCAAGGATCTCGAGGAGCGCGGCGGCATCTCGGCGACGCACGTCTCCGAGATCGAGCGCGGCAAGGCCTCGCCCACCGTCGGCGCGCTCGGCAAGATCGCCGCGGCCCTCGGCCTGCGCCCGGCGACGCTCGTCACCGCGCGCGCCGCCCACGACTGCTGCGTCCGCCGCGCGGGCGAGTCGCCTGCGCCGCCGGTCCAGTGGGGCGGGGCGTCGATCGAATCGCTCACCTGTCCTTCCCACGAATCGGGGCTCGGGCTGCATCGCTTCACGCTGCCGATCGCGCGCGACGTGCTGCTGCAGCACCGCCACGACGGCGAGGAATGGGTGACGGTCCTCTCGGGCGTCGCGGAAGTGCGCGTCGACGGCCACCCGTACGTGCTGCGCGAGGGCGACTCGCTGCACTTCCAGGGGTCGCGCCCGCACGGCTACGCCAACCTCGGCTCGGCGCCGGCGACGCTGCTCGTCGCGGGCCGGCCCCGCCTCGCGATCTAGCTTCCCTTCGGGAGCCCCGCGCGGCGTCGCGGGGCATTCCCGGCCGGGCCCCGCCTCGCGCTCGCGTCCGCGCGCGCGGTCAGGCCAGCGGGTCGTCGGTCGCGCGGGCGAGCAGGTCGGCTGGCGTCTCGCCGGCGCGCGCGCGCCGCACCGCACCGCCCGCGGCGACCAGCTCGGGCAGCCGCCCGCGGCCGTTGTAGACCGACGACATCGCGGCGCCGTAGGCGCCCGCGTCGAGGAGCGCCACGAGGTCGCCGGGCTCGAGCGGCGGCAGCGGGACGTCGACCGCGAAGGTGTCGCCGCTCTCGCACACCGGCCCCACGACCGTCGCGGGCGAGGCCGTGCCGGGTCGCGGGTGCACGGGCACGATGCGGTGGTGGGCGCCGTAGAGTGCGGGCCGCAGCAGGTCGTTCATGCCGGCGGCGAGCACCACGAAGCGCTTCTCCCCCGCCGCTTCGCGCCGGCGCTTCACCCACAGCACTTCGGCGGCGAGCACGCCGATCGGCGCGACGAGCCAGCGCCCCGGCTCGAAGCGCCATTCGAGCTTCGCGCCGGTCGTCGCGCGCACGAGCGCGTCGACGTGCGCCTCGAGCGGGAACTCGGCGCCCGCGCCCGAGTAGTCGACGCCGAAGCCGCCGCCCAGGTTCGCGAGCGCGAGCGGCGCGCCGCGCGCCGCCGCGGCGCGCGCCAGCTCGAGCGCCCGGCGCGCCGCCGCCGCGAGCGGCGCGGGCGCGAGCGGCGGCGAGCCGACGGGCAGGGGCACGCCGTCCACCACGAGGTGCGGCCAGCGCGCGCGCGCCGCCCACGCCTCGAGCGCCTCCGCGGGCCCGATGCCGAACTTGGCCTCGACGTGCCCGGTCGCGACGTGCCGGTGGCCGGGCGTGTAGATGCCCGGGTTCACGCGCAGCGCCACGCGGATCGGTCGCCCCGCGGATGCCGCCGCGCGCTCGAGCAGGTCGAGCTCGCCCACGTGGTCGGCGCTCACGACCGCGACGCCGTGCGCCGCGATCCACGCGGCCTCCTCGGGCGTCCGGCCGTTGCCGCTCAGCGTGCGGCGGTCGGGGCCGAAGCCGGCGTGCTCGGCCAGCGCCAGCTCGCCGAGCGAGCCGGCGTCCGCGTCGAGCCCGGCCGCCGCCGCGGCGCGCGCCAGCGCCGGCAGGCCGTTCGCCTTGAGCGCGT
>CAZIXL010000321.1:0-4440 GCA_964542885.1 uncultured bacterium | reverse complement strand
CGTCCAGACGGGCGTCGCGCCCGACGGCACGCGGTTGCCGCCGACACGCTGACGGCTGGCGCGGGGCGCCCGCGACGTCCGCATTTCAACCCTCGCGCGCGCGGGACGGTCGAACGAATGACGGCCCGCGGGCGCGATCCGCCCCGCGCCACGCTGCTCTGCCCGGACTCCTCTCCCGCCGCGGAGGCACCTTGCCCGCTTCCCGCCCGCTCCCGCTCGCCGCGCTCGCCCTGCTGCTCGCCTCGGCGTGCGCGTTCGCCGCGCCCGACACGACCGCCACCTACCGCGTGCGCATGACCGAGGGCGGCGGGCGCTTCTCGGTCGCGGCCACGCTCCCGCTCGCGGGGCGGGAGATCCGCATGGACGACACGCGGCCGGCGGGCATCCCCGAGCTGGACTCGCTCGGCTGGCCCGGGCTCGTCTCCGGCCTGCGCGTCACGGACCGCGAGGGGCGCGTGCTCGCCGTGGAGCGGCGCGGCGCGCGCGGCTGGACGCTGGCGCGGCCCGAGACGACGACCGTCACGCTCGCATACGACGTGGACCTGGGCCCGCTCGCGCGACTCGACTGGCCCGCGCCGCGCGAGGCCGCGTGGCGCGATCCCGCGCACCTGGTGCTGGTCGGCCGCGCGTTGTTCGCGTTCACGCCGGCCTCCCGCGACTGCCGCGTCGCGTTCGAGCTGCCGCAGGGGTGGCGCGCGAGCACCGCGTGGCGCGCGGACGGTGCCGCGGAGTTCGTCGCGGCCTCGCCGCCGGAGCTGGTCGAGAACCTGCTGGTGCTCGCGAACGAGCCGCCCGACGAGGTGACCGCCGGCGGCTTCCGCCTGCACGTGACCTCGCTCGGCGCGTGGGCGGCCGATCGCGACGCGACGCGACGCCTGCTCGCGCACGCCGTGCGGCACCACGTCGCGGCGATGGGCTTTCGCGGGCGCGCCGACTACGTCGTGGTGCTGCTGCCGCAGCGCGAACGCGGCGGCGAGTCCTACCGCCACAGCTTCGCGCTCAACCTGGAAGAGCCGCCCGGGCCCGGTCGCCGCGCGGCGATGGGCAACCTGGTCGCGCACGAGATCTTCCACCTGTGGAACGGTTGGGCGCTCGCGGGCGCGGACTACGCGAGCACGCAGTGGTTCCAGGAAGGCTTCACCGAGTACGTGGCGAACGTGACGACGGCCTCGGCGCCCGGCTGCGACGAGGACTGGCTGCGCGGCAAGCTCGCCGGGCACGTGCGCGACGCACGGCGGCTGGCCGGCGCGCCCGAGGCGATGGGCACGCACAAGGGCCCGCCGCTCTACGCCGCCGGCGCGCTGGTCGCCTTCGCGTGGGACGTGCGGATCCGCGAAGCGACGCGCGGGCGCCGCGATCTCGCCGACTTCTTCCGCGAGCTGCTGCGCCGCACGGACGGCGGCGCGCGCGCCTACGCGTGGCCGGACCTGCGCGCGGCCCTCGAGGCGGTCGCACCCGGCGACTGGCAGCGCGAGTACGAGTCGTACGTGCACGGCGCGGGGCCGCTGCCGGTGGACGCCGCGCTCGCGGCGACGGGCCTGCGGCGGGTCGCGGCCGGTGACGCCGAAGTGCGCATCGAAGCCGATCCCGCCGCGACGGCGGAGGCGGAACGGCGCTGGCGGCGGATCGTGCGCGGGCGCTGAGCGGCGCCGCGGCGCGCGCTCAGCGCGCGGCGCTCAGCGAGCGCTCGCGGGCGAAGCGGCGGATCATCCCGGCCAGCAGGTGCGGCTGGTCGAGCATCACGAAGTGGCCGGTGCCCGGCACGCGCACGGGCGTGATCGCCGGCGCGTGCGCGTAGCCCAGGATGCGGCCGCAGTCCTGCCAGCTCTCGGAGTCGGGCCACGAGCGCTCCGACATCACGACGAGCAGCGGTACGCCCAATCCCCCGATGCGCACCGACAGGTCCTCGGTCACGGCGAGGCGGATCCACTGCTTGAGCATCGTCGAATCCAGCTCGGCGGCCTCGGCGAAGAGCGCCAGGCCCTGCGCGGAGTCGCGGCCGAACGGCACGTAGGCTTCGCGCAGCGTGCCGCGATAATCGCGATCGAGCGCGTCGAGCAGCCCCTTGCGCTCCTCGGCGCTCATCTGGGGTTCGAGTGCCGTCTCGACCAGCACGAGCGACTGGATGCGCTGGGGATGGTCCAGCGCCTCGGCCGCGGCCACGAGCCCGCCGACCGAGTGGCCCACCAGCACCACGGGGCCGCTGCACGCCTCGGCGATCGCGCGGTCCAGTTCGTGCGCCGCGGCTTCGAGCGTGAGCGGGCTCGGCATGTCGGCGAGGCCGTGGCCCGGCAGCTCGGTGAGCACGACGTGGTGGTCGCGCGCGAGGTCGCGCGCCATCGGCAGCCAGTGCTCGGCGCTGCTGCCCAGGCCGTGCACCAGCACGACGTCGGGACCGGTCCCGAAGGAACCGAGCACCGCCGGCGTGCGTGAACGCAGGACCGCGCGACCGACGAGCAGGCCGATCACGAGCAGGGGAATCGCGACGTAGGTGAGGCGACGGAGCATGGCGTTCCGGGCGGTGGGAATCGCCTCCCCGATGCGGGGAGTTCGTCCGGGTTATCGGCGTGCCACACCGCCGACTTTCGCGCGCAGTGACGGGGATATCGCGTGCCCGCGTCGCTGTCGGCGTGTAGGATCGCGCGCGCACCGGCCCCCCGGCTTCCCCCGCACAACATCCTTGTCGACCGGCCGTCTCCCCAGGACGCCGCTGGAGTACCTGGCGGCATTCGCGTTGTCGTCGCTCGCATGGGCGGCGACGTGGTCGAGCCTGCGCGTCGGCGGCTACCCCGTCGTGCTGCCCGCTGCCGGCTTCGGGATCGCGTACCTGCTGCTGCGCGGCGGCCTCCGCTGGGTGCCGCTCGTCGCGGGCGCGATCGCGGGCGCGGGCCTGCTGTCGCGCGATCCCGTCGCGGCCGCCGCGCTGGGCCTGACGGTCACGCTGCCGACGCTGCTCGCGTGGGGCGTGCTCGTGCGCCTGGTCGACCCCGCGTACCGGCTGGCGCGCATGCGCGACCAGGCGGTCTTCGCGATGAGCGTGGCGGCCGCGAGCGCGTTCGGCACGTGGGCCTGCCTCGCGCTGCCGGGCGTCGATGCACTTCTGCCGCTCGGCCCGGAGGCGCACTGGTGGGAGCACGTCGGGGTGGCGCACCTCGTGGGCATCCTGCTGTTCGCGCCGCCGGTCTTCGCGTTCGGCTGGCGCGGCGGGGAGCGCCCGGACCGCCGCCGCGTCGCCGAGCTGGCGCTGGCGTGCCTCGCGGCGCTGCTCGCCGCCGGCCAGATCTTCCTCACGCGCGGGGTGCCGAGCTTCGGGTTCCTGCTCGTCGGACTCGTGGTCGCGCCGCTCGTCTCGTGGGTCACGCTGCGCGCGCCCGCGGCGCTGTCCACCACGCTCACCGCCGTGGTGATGCTGCTGGCCACGACGGGCGCCGCGCGGGGCCTGGGCCCCTTCGGGCTGATCGACGAGGAGATGGCCACGCGCACGCTGCAGTCGGTCGGTGGCGCGCTGGGACTGTTCACCGCGCTGCTCGCGACGAACGAGTTCGCACGCCGGCGCGCGCTGCGCGACGCGCGCGAGGGCGCGGCGCGCCTCGAGCGCGTGATCGAGGGCAGCAACGACGGCTTCTGGGAGTGGGACGCGGCCACCGACGTCGTGGTGGTCAGCGACCGGCTCGCACGCATGTTCGGCTACGAGGTGCACGAGTTCATCCGGCATCCGCACGAGTACTCGGCCCTCACGCACCCGGACGACGAGGCCGCGAGCGTGGCCGCCGTGCGCGGGCATTTCGCGGGCCTCACCGGGCACTACTCGACCGAGTACCGCATGCGGCACCGCGACGGCAGCTGGGTCTGGGTGCTCGACCGCGGGCGCGTGACCCAGCGCGGGCCGGACGGCGAGCCGCTGCGCGCCTCGGGCACGATGACCGACATCACCGAGCGCAAGCACGCCGAGACGGCGTTGCGCGCCGGGCAGGAACTGTTCGAGAGCTTCATGGGGCACAGCCCCGCGATCGCGTTCATCCGCGACCGCGACGGGCACCTGAGGTGGACGAACCTCGCGTTCCAGAAGTTCGCGTGGGGCGGCGAGCGCACCGACTACCGCGACCTGTCGATGTACGACCTGTACCCGCCGGAGGTGGCGGAGCAGCTCATGGGCTCGGACGCGGAGGTGATGGAGACGGGCCGCCCGGTGGTCGCCGAGCAGCACCTGCCGATCCGCGGGCGGGACGCGTGGGTGCTCACCGTGAAGTTCCCGCTGCGGCGTCCGGACGGAAACGTGCTCGTGGGCGGCATGGGGGTCGAGATCACCGAGCTGCGGCACATGGCCGACGAGCGGCGGGAACTGGAGGCGCGCATGCTCGAAGCGCAGAAGCTCGAGGGCATCGGCCTGCTCGCGGGCGGGATCGCGCACGACTTCAACAACCTGCTCACCGGCATCCT
>CAZIXL010000320.1:0-4448 GCA_964542885.1 uncultured bacterium | reverse complement strand
CTGCGGGCGATCGACGGGAGCATCCTCGGCTTCACGCCCGCGGGCGTGCTGCTGCCGGGTTTCCCCATGCACGGCGGCGGCGAGCTGTCGGCGATCGTGTCGCGCCCCGGCGCGCCGGCCCGCGCCTGGCTCGCGACGGGCACCGGCGAGGACACGAACCTCTTCTACCTGCGCGCGTGGGCCGAAGGCGGGCCGGCCGCCGGGCCGGGCGACTGGAGCGCGGCGCGCGGGAACGCGGCGCGCACCGGGTGCACGTTCGGGGCGCCGTCGCTCGGAACGCTCGACAACGTGCCGCCGCCCGCGGTCACCGACTTCAGCGGCCAACCCGCGGGCACGCACGCGGTCTCGCTCGCGTGGACCGCGCCCGCGGGCGATCCGGTCGCCTACGACGTCCGCTGGTCCACGCAGCCGATCGACGAGGGCGACTTCGCGGCGGCGCACCCGATCGCCGGTCCGCCCGCGCCGGCCGCGGCCGGCACGCCGCAGTCGTTCACGGGCGCCGGCCTGCCCGAGAACGCGACCGTGTGGGTCGCGCTCCGCAGCGAGGACGCCGCGGGCAACCCGAGCGCGCTCTCGAACGTGGCGAGCCTGGCCACGGCGGGCGACGCGCCGGCGCGCGTGAGCGACGTGCACGTGAGCGCCTGGACCGACACCAGCGTGAGCGTGGCGTGGACGGCCACGGGCGACGACGGCACGGTGGGCCGGCCCGCGCGCTACCACCTGCGCGCCGCGCGAACGCCGATCGACGCCGCCAGCTTCGCCGGCGCGCCGCTGGCGCTCGACGTGGTCGCGACCGCCGACGCCGGCGGCACCGAGCGCGCGACGCTGCGTGGCACCGACCTGGGCGAGCGCTGGTGGGTGGCGCTCGTCGCCGAGGATGCGAGCGGGCTCGAGTCGCCGCTCTCCAATGTCCTCGTGACGAGCCCGGGCCCGCTGGCGACGCGCGCCGGCCTGGCGCTGGCGCCGCGCTCGCGTCCGTCGGCGGTGCCGGTCGAGCTGTGGTGGCAGGGCGCGGCGCCCGGCGGCGCGCGCGCCATTCGCATCCACGACGTCGCGGGCCGGCTCGTGCGCGAACTGCCGCTCGCGCCCGGCGAACAGGGCGTGGCCACGTGGGACGGCCGCGACCGCGAAGGCGCCCGCGTCCGCGCCGGTCTCTACTTCGCCGTCCTCTCGGCCGGCGGCGCGAGCGCGAAGGCACGGCTGGTGCTGGTGGAGTGAGTGGCGGGGATGCGCGGGACGCGTCCCCGCACCCGCACCCCGCGCGTGCTAACGTCGCGCCCGTTCGCGGCTGGCCGCCGCACGTCGCTGGCACACGTCGAGGAGGCAGGACCATGTCACGGACCGGACGCACGGCCCCGGTGTTCTTCGTTCCCGGACTCTTGCTCGCCGCTCTCTTCGCCGCCGCCCCGGCGCCCGCCGCGCCCGCGGCGCCCGCCGCCGCGCCGGCGAAGCCGCCCGTCGCGGAGAGGAAGCCGGCCACCGAGCACGTCTTCGGGCGCACGCTGACCGACGACTACCAGTGGCTCGAGAACTGGTCGGACCCGGCCGTGAAGTCCTGGGTCGAGGGCGAGAACGCGTACACGCGCGGCGTGCTCGACCGGATTCCGTCGCGCACCGCGATCCGCGACCGCGTGGCGCAGCTCTCCGAGGACGTGGCGCCGCGCTACTACAACCTCGTGCACCGCGGCGCGACGATCTTCGCACTCAAGGACCCGCCGCCGAAGAATCAGCCGATGCTGGTCGCGCTCACGTCGCTCGACGATCTCTCGAGCGAGCGGCTCGTGGTCGACCCGAACGCCATCGACACCACCGGCGGCACCTCGATCGACTTCTTCGAGCCTTCGCTCGACGGCGCGCGCGTGGCGGTGTCGCTCTCGAAGGGCGGTACGGAGTCGGGCGACGTGCACTTCTACGAGACCGCCACCGGGCAGGAGCTGCCCGACGTGCTGCCGCGCGTCAACGGCGGCACCGCCGGCGGCGACATCGCGTGGACGCCCGACGGCTCGGCGGTCTGGTACACGCGCTACCCGTCGCCCGACACGGCGCCGGCCGACTCGCTCGACTTCGACCAGCAGGTCTGGTTCCACACGCTGGGCCAGCCCCTCGCGAGCGACACGTACGTGATGGGCAAGGAACTGCCGCGCATCGCCGAGATCACGTTCCAGTCGTCCGACGACGGGCAATGGCTGCTCGTCGCGGTCAAGAACGGGGACGGCGGCGAGATCGGCTGGTGGCTGCGCGGTCCCGACGGCGAGATCAAGCCGATCGCGTCGTTCACCGACCGCATCGTCGGCGCCCAGTTCGGCACGGGCACGCTCTACCTGCTCTCGCGCCGTCACAGCCCCATGGGCGAGGTCGTGCGCATGCCGCTCGACTGGCCCGACCTGGCGAACGCGACGCGCATCGTGCCCGCGGGCGACCGCGCGATCGACGAGATCCACCTGGCCGGCAACGAGCTGTGCGTGATCGACCAGCTGGGCGGCCCCATGGGCATGCGGCGCTTCTCGCTCGAGGGCCGGTCGCTCGGCGAGGTGCCCGTGCCGCCGCTCACGGCGGTGTCAGGGTTCGTGTCGCTGCAGGGCGGCGGCTTCGCGATCGCGCTCCAGAGCTACACCACGCCCGAGCACTGGGAGCGCTTCGACGCGGCGAGCGACAAGCTGGTGCCGACCGCGCTCGCCATGCGCTCGAACGCCGACTTCTCGGGCATCGAGGTGCGTCGCGCGTGGGCCACGTCGAAGGACGGCACGAAGATCCCCATGAACGTGCTCGTGAAGAAGGGCTTCGTGCTCGACGGCCGTTCGCCGGCACTGCTCTACGGCTACGGCGGCTACGGCATCAGCGAGTCGCCCAACTTCCGGCCCGAGCGGCTGCTGTGGCTCGAACAGGGCGGCGTCTACGCGGTGGCGAACATTCGCGGCGGCCGCGAGTACGGCGAGGCCTGGCACGAGGCGGGCAAGCTCACGAAGAAGCAGAACGTGTTCGACGACTTCGCCGCCTGCGCGCAGGCGCTGGTGGACCAGAAGTTCACGTCGAAGGACCGGCTCGTGATCCAGGGAGGCAGCAACGGCGGCCTGCTGATGGGCGCCGAGATGACCCAGCACCCCGACCTGTTCTCGGTCGTCATCTCCGAGGTCGGCGTGTACGACATGCTGCTGTCCGAGCGCACGCCCAACGGCGTCTTCAACACCACCGAATACGGCACGATCGCCGACTCGGCCCAGTTCCGGGCGCTCATGGACTACTCGCCCTTGCAGCACGTGCGCGCCGGCGTGCAGTACCCGGCCACGCTGCTCACGACGGGCGTCAACGACCCGCGCGTCGCGCCGGCCAACTCGTTCAAGTTCGCCGCCGCGCTGCAGGCGACCGGCACGAAGAAGCCCGTGCTGCTGCGCACCAGCATGACCACGGGCCACATCGGCGTGCCGCTCAATGCGCGCAACGAGCGCGTGGCCGACATCTACTCGTTCATCTTCAGCCAGCTCGGGCTTTCCTACCGGCCGCTGGCGAAGCCGGCGCCGTAGGGCCGCGATGCGCATCGCCATCGGCACCGATCACGCGGGCTTCCCGCTCAAGGCCCCGATCGTCGAGTACCTGACGGCCCACGGCCACGAGGTCGTGGACTTCGGCACCGACTCGACCGCGACCGTGGACTACCCCGACTTCATCGCCCCGGCGGCCCGCGCCGTGGCGCGGGGCGAGTGCGCCCTGGGCATCGTGCTGGGCGGCAGCGGCACGGGCGAGCAGATCGCCGCCAACAAGGTGCACGGCATCCGCTGCGTGCAGGCCACCGACCCGGTCGTCGCGCGCCTCGCCCGCGAGCACAACGACGCCAACGTGCTCTCGATGGGCGCCCGCATCGTGGGCACCGCGGTGGCGCTCGGCTGCGTCGAGGCGTTCCTCGCCGGCCGCTTCGAAGCCGGCCGCCACGTGGCCCGCATCGCCAAGATCACCGCGATCGAGAACGCCGGATAGGCAAGCGGGCGGGGCCGCGAACGCGCCCCGCCCGCACCGTTCCGGTCAACCGACCTTCGCCGCGACGAGCGCCGCTTTCACCGCGTCGCGCAGCGACGTCGCCGGCCGGCCGAGCAGCTTCGCCAGCGCGCCACTCGTCACCACGAGGTCGCCGTGCGCGATGCCCTC
This sequence comes from uncultured bacterium, assembly GCA_964542885.1. Lineage (GTDB taxonomy): Bacteria > Eisenbacteria > RBG-16-71-46 > RBG-16-71-46 > RBG-16-71-46 > CAIXRL01. The sequence goes on along the minus strand of CAZIXL010000320.1, from coordinate 308 downwards.
GTCGAAGCTGGCGTAGAGCGCGGCAATCGGTTCGGGCATGCCGAACCCGGCGAGCGCCTTGCGGTATTCGTCGTTCGGCAGGTTCCGGTACACGACCGGCTTGCCCGACTGCCGCGCGACTTCGGCCGCGTACTCCGCGAGCGTGAAGCCGTGGTCGCCGCCCAGCTCGTACGTGTGGCCGACGTGCCCGTCCTGCGTGATCGCGATCGCCGCCGCCTCGGCGTAGTCGGCGCGGGTCGCCGCGTGGATGCGGGCTTCGCCCGCGGCGCCCAGCAGCACGCCCTGCTCGACCGTCGTCGCGATGCGGT
>CAZIXL010000319.1:0-4455 GCA_964542885.1 uncultured bacterium | reverse complement strand
CCCGCCGGCGGTCGAAGGCGACGCCGGCAGCTGCGGCGCCTCGTCCTGCTCCACGGTCTTGTGGGCGCGGCGGCGCCGCACGCCCTCCGCGGGCCACTTCCGGACCTTTTCGGTCCACTTCGACGCCTCCTCGCCGAGCGGCTGGCCCTCGAACTGCTTCGCGAGGCTGCGCAGCACGACGAGCGCGGTGTCCTTGCGGCCGAGCCGCGCGTCCGTCAGTGCCAGCCCGATCAGGGCGTCGCCGTAGACGGGCGTGTCGGAGTACTCGTCGACCACGGCCTTGAAGTAGAACTGCGCGGGCTCGTACAGCTCCTGCTTGCGGTACACGTCGCCGTTCCGCCACAGCTTGCGCGCGAGGCGTGTGCGGCACTGCGCGATCTCGGCCTCGGCCTCGGGCACGAACGGGTGCTCGGGCCAGCTCTGCACGAACGTCTGCCACTGCGCGAGCGCCTTGAGCGTGTACTCCTGGTCGAAGTCGTACGGCCGCGACTGGCCGAACAGCGCCTCACCCAGCCGGTACGAGGCCGCCGACGCGCTGTCGCTCTCGGGATACTCGCGCAGCACGCGCTCGAACTGCGTCTGCGCCTCGACCCACTCGTGCTGGCGCAGGTAGGCGACCCCCAGCAGGTACACGGCCTGGTCGATGTCGGCGTTGCCGGCTCCCGAGGTCGAGTACGACTTGAGCACCTCGGTGGCCATGAGCGCGTCACCCTTGTCGAGCAGCTGGCGGGCGAGCGGCACGCGCGAGGAGTCGTTCATGATCTGCGGCAGCACGCTGGCGCCACAGCCGGCGATCCCGGCCGCGAGCAGCGCGATCGCGACGGCGGGGCGAAGACGACGGAACAAGGGACCTCCCTCCGGGGAGCGGGGCGGACGGCCGGTCACGGCCGGTTCTGGAAGAACAGCGCGACGAGGCCGCCGACGACCGCGACCACGAGCACGGGCTCGAAGATCTTGTCCACGTTGCGGTCGGGCACGGCGTCCTTCAGGTCGGTGTAGCGGGCGTCCTCGACGAGCGACACCTGCGAGCGCGGGAAGCGGTCCACGAAGCTCTGGGCCATGCGGCCCGTCCACAGCACGCGCGAAGAGGCCGGGTCGCGCAGGCCGAGCGTGCCCTGCACGAGCGTCTGGCGCTCGATCTTCACGCGCCCGGGCAGGAAGCCCACGAGGCGCAGGTAGCTGGTGCGCACCGACCCGATCGTGTACTCGAGGATCGGGTCACCGGCCAGCGCGTAGCCCGCGGCCACGCTGTCGTCGGGCACCGGCGTGCGGCGCACCGTCACCTGGATGCCGCGCCCCGTCAGGTCCTCGACCAGCGCGTCCTCGAGCACGAAATCGAGCGGGTGGTCGCGCGTCGGCGCCAGCACCACGCGCACGCCGGACTCGAGCGGCACGCCCGCCAGCCCGGCCGCGACCGCGCTGTCGGCGACGAAGCCGGCGAGTTGCAGGTTCGTGTAGGGGATGCGCGGACCGCGCGCGCGGACGACCGGCTCCAGGTAGGGATTGGCGACCGCGAGCGAGGAGTCGGCCTCCGGCTTCGGGCCGCTCGCATACCGGAACTTCTTCGCGTCGGCCGTCGTCGCCAGCGCCCCGATGGCCAGCGCCGCGAGCAGGATCGCCGCCAGGCGTTCACGCATCCGCAGGGTCCTCATGTCAGGATCTTCAGCGCGGGATCGGCGGGCCGCTCCACGCGCGCGAACAGGTCGTAGGCCGCCGCGCCGGTCACGCGGACCGTCGCCAGCTGACCCGGAACCAGGTTGTCCCCCTCCACCACCACGCCACCGTCGACTTCGTACGCCGAGCCCGTCGTGCGGGCCGACCACTGTGCCGGGCCGCCGCGGCCGTTGCCGGGCGCCGGGCCGTCCACCATCACCGTGAGCCGCTCGCCGATGCGCTTCGCGAGGCGCTCGCGCGACAGCCGCTGCTGGAGGGCCAGCAGCTTCGCGCGCCGGGAGCGCCGCGTCGCGTACGGGACGCGCGGCTCCATGGCGTGCGAGGGCGTCTCCGGCTCCCGTTCGTAGCCGAAGACCACCAGGTTGTCGAACGGCTCCTCCTCCACGTACCGCATCAGCGTCTCGAAGTGCTCGGGCGTTTCGCCGGGGAAGCCTACGATGAAGTTGGTCCGGAACGCCACGCCGGGGATTCCCCGCTTGATCCGCCGCACCAGCTCGCGGGTCCGGGGCTCGGTCATGGCGCGGCCCATGCGGCGCAGGACGTCGCCGGCGATGTGCTGGAGCGGCATGTCCACGTAGGGCACGACGCGCTTCGCGCCCGCCCAGGTCGCGATCAGGCGGTCGTCCCACAGGCGCGGGTACGTGTACTGGACGCGGATCCACGCCAGGCCCTCGACGCCGTCGAGCGCCGCGAGCAGGTCGGCGAGCGTCGGCCGGCCGGGCAGGTCGGTGCCGTAGCCGGTCGTGTCCTGGCCGATCAGGTTCAGCTCCCGCACGCCGAGCCTCGCGAGCTCTTCGGCCTCGGCCACCAGCGACTCGATCGTGCGGCTCCGCTGGTCGCCGCGCAGGTGCGGGATGATGCAGAACGTGCAGCGGTGGTCGCAGCCCTCGCTGATCTTGAGGTAGGCGATGTGCCGTGGCGTGCTGAGCGCCCGCGGCGTCAGCTCGTGCACCGCGCCGCCCGGATAGCTCGTGTCGGCGATGCGCCCGCCGTCGCCCTCGAGCACGTGGTGGGCGGCCGCCACGACGTCGTTCCAGTGGCCCGTGCCGAGCACCGCGTCGACGTCGGGGAACTCCTCGAGCAGCGACTCGCCCGCGCGCTGCGCGAGGCAGCCCGTGACGATCAGCCCGCGCAGCTTCCCGCTCGACTTGAGCGCCGCCACGTTGGCGATCGCGTCCTTCGACTCGCGCACGGCGCTCTGCAGGAAGGCGCAGGTGTTGACCACGGCGATGTCGGCGTCGGCCGGGTCGGCGACCGTGCGGAAGCCGTCCTGCACGAGGGCGCCGAGCATGTGCTCGGAGTCCACCGTGTTCTTCGGGCAGCCCAGGGTCACGAACGCGAGGGCCGGGGCCTTCGCGCGCAGGCGACGCGTCACTCGAACCCCTTCTGCTGGAGCCAGTGCTGGTCCACCAGCACGTCGCGCGCCTTGCTGCCGTTGAAGGGGCCCACGACGCCGAGCTGCTCGAGCTGGTCCATGAGCCGCCCGGCGCGGGAGTAGCCCACCTTGAGGCGCCGCTGGAGCAGCGAGGTGGAGCCCTGGTTGTGCATCACGACGAGCCGCGCCGCCTCGGGCACCAGCTCGTCGTCCATGAAGTCGTCGCCCTCCTCCTCCTCCTCGTCGAGCGGCGCGTTCACGTCGGTCGCGAGCGGCGGCGGCGGCGGCGCGGCCATGGCCGCGGCCTTGGCACGCCAGAAGTCCACCACGCGCGTGGTCTCTTCCTCGGAGACGAAGCCGCCGTGCACGCGCACCGGCTCCTTGCCCATCGGCTGGAAAAGCATGTCGCCGAGGCCGAGCAGGTTCTCGGCGCCGTTCACGTCGAGCACGGTGCGCGAATCGGTCTTGGAGGCCACGCGGAACGCGATCCGCGAGGGGAAGTTCGCCTTGATGACGCCGGTGATGACGTCGACCGACGGCCGCTGCGTCGCGAGCACGAGGTGGATGCCGACGGCGCGCGCCATCTGCGCGAGCCGCGCGATCGGCTCCTCGATCTCGGCCGGCGCCGTCAGCATGAGGTCGGCGAGTTCGTCGATCACGACCACGATGAACGACAGCTTCGTCGGCGGCGGCGAGCCGGCCTCGGGGCTGGGCACCTGGCCCGCCGCGACCTTCTCGTTGTATGCGGCGATGTTCCGCGCGCCCGTCGTCGCCATGAGCTTGTAGCGCTTCTCCATCTCGGCGACGCCCCAACGCAGCGCGCGGCTCGCGCGCTTCGGCTCGGTCACGACCGGCATGACGAGGTGCGGGATGCCGTTGTAGGCCGACAGCTCGAGCATCTTGGGATCGATCATCACCATCTGCAGCGTGTCCGGCCCGTGCTGGAACAGCAGGCCCGTGATGATCGAATTCAGGCACACGCTCTTGCCCGAGCCGGTCGCGCCGGCGACGAGCACGTGCGGCATCTTCGTGAGGTCGTAGACGAACGGCTCGCCGACGACGTCGACGCCGAGCGGCACCTTGAGCGCGCCGGTGCTCGACTCGTAGGGCGCCGACGACAGCACTTCGCGCAGGTAGACCATGCGGCGGCGCCGGTTCGGGATCTCGACGCCGACGGCGCCCTTGCCCGGGATCGGCGCGACGATGCGGATGCGCTGCGCCCGCAGCGCGAGCGCGAGGTCGTCTTCGCGCGAGACGATCGAGTTCACCTTCACGCCGGCGGCCGGCTCGAACTCGAACGTCGTGACGACGGGGCCGGGATGGATCTCGGTGACGCGGCCGTCCACGCCGAAGTCGCCGAGCTTCGCGACCAGCAGGTTCGCCTCGTTCGTCAGGTCCTGTGCAGT
>CAZIXL010000318.1:0-4477 GCA_964542885.1 uncultured bacterium | reverse complement strand
TGATCCGCGACTGCGCGGTGACCATCGCCAGCGACGGCCAGCAGGCGGCGCGCCCGGCTCATGGTCGGCGGGCCACGGTTCCGATGACGTGGCAGGTCCACAGCGCCCAGCGCCGGCGGCGCAGGTTCGCGCGCAGCGCGTCCCAGCCGCGCGCCCAGAACGCGGGGCCCTGCGGGTGCAGCGGCAGGCGCAGGCCGGTGCCGCGCTTGAGCACCTCGCGCACGACGCGGTACCACAGCCCGGGGACCATCCAGTCGCCGTACGTGCGCACGACCTCGAGCCCCGTGGCCGCGCACAGCCGTTCGAGCCGCGCGGGCGTGAACTGCGTCTCCCAGCCGGCGAACCAGCGGTTCAGCAGGATCAGCACGTTCTTCATGAGCGTGTAGAGGTGGAACGTCTGCGGCACGTCGACGATCATGCGGCCGCCACTCGCCGTCACGCGGGCGTTCTCCTGCAGCAGCGGCATGGGGTCGCGGAAGTGCTCGAGCAGGCCCTGGTGGAACGACACGTCGATCGCGCCGTCGCGGAACGGCATGCGGGTCGCGTCGGCCTGCACCAGCATCACGGGCACGCCCTGCGCCTCGGCCTGCGCGCGCACGAGCGCGAGCGAGGCCGGCGAGTAGTCCAGCACCACGCCCCGCGCGCCCATCTTCGCGAGCGCGATCAGGTCGCGGCCCGAGCCCGCACCGATCTCCATCACGACGCGGCCGGCGACCGGGCCGTCGGCCAGCACCTCGCGCACCAGCCGGCCGCCGGTCGAGTACGTGTCGTCGATGTCGGCCTGGTGGCCCTTCCAGTACGACTCCCAGTGGGCCAGCGTCGATGCGCGCGCCAAGCGGCCGTCCTTTCCTATTCGCCCCACTGCAGGCGGTCCGCGAGGAACGCCGGCAGCCCGGCGTCGCGGATGCGCTGCATCGCGGCCGGCACGTCGTACGCCAGGCGGACGTGCTCGAACGTGAAGTGCACGTCGTCGTACACCAGGTAGCCCGCACGCGGGTCGCCGTCGCGCGGCTGGCCCACGCTGGGCACGTTCACGAGGTAGCGCCGGCCGGCGCGGCCGGCGATGCGCGCGTCGCGCGAGTAGGTGACCCGCTTGCCGTCCAGCTCGAACGTGCCCGGGTAGTGCGAGTGCCCGATGAAGCACACCGACTCGAGGCACGACTCCATCTCGTGGGCGGCGTCGCCGGGCGAGAAGACGTAGTGCCACTCCTCGGGTTCGCTCGGCGAGGAGTGCACCAGGCGCACGCCGCGCCAGCGCACGGAGAACGGCAGCTCGCGCAGGTACTCGAGGTTCTCGGGGGTGAGCGTCTCGGTGGTCCACACGGCCGCGCGCGCGGCCTCGGGGTGGAAGTAGCCGAGGCGGATGCGGCCGCACGCCGCGAGGTCGTGGTTGCCGGCGACCGCGACCTCGATGAGCGGCCGCACGCGCGCGATGCAGTCGTTCGGCGCCGCGCCGTAGCCCACGAAGTCGCCGAGGCAGGCCATCGCGTCCGGGCGCCGCTCGGCGACGTCGGCCAGCACGGTCTCGAGCGCCTCGAGGTTGCCGTGGATGTCGGACAGGAGAGCCAGTCGCATCAGAACTCCCCCGGGCGCAGCGCGCGGGCGGCGCGGTCGAGCACCCCGTTCACGAACTTGCCGGACTCGCCGCTGCCGTAGCGGCGCGCGATCTCGATCGCCTCGTCGATCACCACGCGGACGGGCGAGCCGGGCCGCACGAGCAGCTCGGCCACGGCGATGCGCAGCACGGCGCGGTCGGTGGCCGCGAGCCGGTGGAGCGGCCAGTGTTCCGCGCTGGCCTTGAGCGCCTCGTCGACCTCGGCGCCGCGCGCGTCGAGCGTGCGCACGAGGTCCTCGATCAGCTCGCGCTGGTCGTCGCTCAGCGCCTCCTCCTCGCGCCGGAGCGACCACGCGAACGGGTAGGAGTCGCCGGCCACGTCGGCCTGGAAGGCGACGCGGAACGCGACCTCGCGCGCGCGCCGGCGCTGACCGGTCGCGGGCCCGCTCACCGGGCCTCCCGCGCGGGCCGCAGCCGCGCCATGCGGATCGCCGCGAGCGCCGCCTGCGCGCCCGCATTGCCGTGCTCGCCGCCGCTGCGCGATTCGGCCTGCGCGACGTCCTCGACCGCCAGCACGCCGTTCGTGACCGGCACGCCCGTGTCGAGCGCGACGCGCAGCAGCCCCTGCGCGGCGCCGTCGGCCACGAGGCGGAAGTGCTCGGTCTCGCCGCGGATCACGCAGCCGAGCGCGATCACCGCGTCGGCGCCGTCGGCGGCCCAGCGCGCGGCCAGCGGCAGCTCGAAGCTGCCGGGCACCCACCACACCTCGACGTCGGCGACGGCCGCGCCGCGCGCGTGCAGCGTCGCGCGCGCGCCTTCGAGCAGCCGGGCGACGATGCGCTCGTTCCACTGCGCGGCGACGATGCGGAAGCGCAGGCCGCCCGCGTCGTCGCCCGGCCGGACTTCGGTCCCGCTCACGTCTCCCCCAGCCGCAGGTCGAGCAGGTGCCCGAGCTTGTCGCGCTTCGTGGACAGGTAGCGCCGGTTGTGGCGGTTCGGCCGGACCTCGACCGGGACGCGCCGCGCGATCTCGAGGCCGTAGGCCTCGAGCCCGACGATCTTGCGCGGGTTGTTCGTGATCAGGTCGATGCGCCGGACGCCCAGGTCCACCAGGACCTGCGCGCCGATGCCGTAGTCGCGCAGGTCGGCCGGGAAGCCCAGGCGCAGGTTCGCCTCGACCGTGTCGAGCCCGCGCTCCTGCAGCGCGTAGGCCTTGAGCTTGTTCGCCAGGCCGATGCCGCGCCCTTCCTGCCGCAGGTAGAGCAGCACGCCGGTGCCCCGCTTGGCGATCATGCGCAGCGCCGCGTGCAGCTGCTCGCCGCAGTCGCAGCGCTGCGAGCCGAACACGTCGCCGGTCAGGCACTGCGAGTGGACGCGGACGAGCGTCGACGTGCCCGGCGACGGGCGGCCCTTGACGAGCGCGACGTGGTGGTCGCCCTCGAGCACGCTCTCGTACAGGTGGAGCTGGAACTCGCCCTCGGGCGTCGGCAGCGTGACGTCGACGAGCTTGCGCACGAGCCGCTCGCGCTGCCGGCGCCACTCGATCAGGTCGTGGATCGTGAGGATGCCGAGGTCGTTGCGCTTCGCGAACCCCTGCAGCTCGGGCAGCCGCATCATGCTGCCGTCGTCGGCGAGGATCTCGCACAGGGCGCCGACGGGCCGCAGGCCCGCGAGCCGGCACAGGTCCGGCACGGCCTCGGAGTGGCCGGCGCGGCGCAGCACGCCGCCGGGCACCGCGCGCAGCGGGAACACGTGGCCGGGGCGGGTGAAGTCGGCCGAGCGCGCGCCGGGCTTCGCGAGCGCGCGCAGCGTGCGCGTGCGGTCGAACGCCGAGACGCCCGTGGTGGTGCCGCGGCGCACGTCGACGGTCTCGGTGAACGGCGTGCCGAAGCGCGACGTGTTGCGGGCCACCTGGAGCTTGAGTTCGAGCCGGTCGGCGATCTCGGGCTCCATGGGCGCGCACAGGATGCCGCGCGCGTGCTTGAGCGCGAAGTTCACCAGGTCGGGCGTGGCCTTCTCGGCCGCGAAGACGAAGTCGCCCTCGTTCTCACGGTCGGCGTCGTCCACGACGATGATGGCGCGGCCGGCCTTGATGCGCGCGATCGCCTCGTCGACCGACAGGAACACCCCCGCCGCGGGGCGGCGCCTGCCGGCGGGGGCCTGCTTCGCGCGGTTCGCCCGCGTGACGATCACGACGTCCTCCTCGTCAGGCCGGCGTCCTCGAGGAGCCTCGCGAGGTAGCGCGCCAGCAGGTCGACTTCGAGGTTCACGCGCCGCCCGGGCCGGTAGCTGCCGGCCGAGGTGACGGCGAGCGTGTGGGGAATGTAGGCGATTTCGCAGCCGTCGTCCGTGAGCGCGGCCACGGTCAGGCTCGTGCCGTCCACGGCCAGCGAGCCCTTGAGGGCCACGAAGCGGCGCAGGGCCTCGGGAATCGCGAGCGCCACGCGGCGCCCGTCGCCCTCGGGGCGCACGTCGCGCACCTCGCCGACGCCGTCGACGTGGCCCTGCACGAGGTGCCCGCCCAGGCGCTGCTCGAGCCGCAGCGAGCGCTCGCGGTTCACCGCGTCGCCCTCGCGCCAGTCGCCGAGCGTCGTGAGGCGCAGCGTCTCGGGTACGGCCTCGACCGCGTAGCGGCCGCCCTCCACGGCGACGACGGTGAGGCAGCATCCCGCGTGCGCCACGCTGTCGCCGATCGCGAGCCCCTCGAGCACGCCGCCCGCGGCGATCCAGAACCGCCGCCCGTCGGGCCGCTGCTCGACGGCCGCGACGCGGCCCAGTTCCTCGACGATGCCGGTGAACATCAGTCCTTCCTCCAGTCGACGAGCAGCAGCGCGCCGCCGCCGGCGCGCTCGATCCGCGAAAGCCGCCCGCGCGGCGCGCCGGCGAGCGTGCGCCCGAGCCGCCCGCTCCAGGCCAGCCCCTC
>CAZIXL010000317.1:3941-4483 GCA_964542885.1 uncultured bacterium | reverse complement strand
GGATGGGCCCGTGCAGCTGGAATGTCGTCGCGGCGCCGGCTGAATCGTGCGGAGCGCCGCCGCCTCCTCCTCCTCCTCCTCCTACTCCTCCTCCTCCGCCGCCGCCGACGCCGCTCGACACGCTGGCCTGTCCGCGTTCGGCGAGCTGGTGGTCGTGGGAGCTGCGCCGCCCGGGCACCTCGCGCTCGCCGCTCACCGCCGAGCAGGCGCAGTCCGTGGGCACGTGCGTCGACGCGCGCTCCGAGCTGTTCGCGTGGGCCGACGCCCGCAGCGGGCTGCGCGGCACGCTGCGCGGGCTCGACCGCCGCATGGACCTGCGCGAGCGGACGCACCGGCAGTTCGCGGCGGTGCTCGCCAACCTGTGCGCGGGTGACGCCGACCTGGCCCGGCGCAACGGGCGCGAGTACGGCCTCGGCGTCGACGTGACGTTCGAGTGGCGCGGCACGCGGGCGACCGTCGGCGAGTGGGTGGCGAGCGCCGACCGGCAGCTGCTGGACCTGCAGAACCGTTCGCTGCGCGACAAGGACGTGCGGGCCGCCTAC
>CAZIXL010000317.1:0-3931 GCA_964542885.1 uncultured bacterium | reverse complement strand
CGGCGAGGCGTGGGCGATCAACCACGCCCGCGGCATGGTGCGGGCCTGCCCGATGCAGCCTTCGAGCGACGACGAGGACGCTTCGCCCGACGCGGCGCTGGGCACCTCGCTCGGCGACCTGTCGGACGCCTTCGTCGAGCCGCCGGTCGCGATGCCCAATCCCTTCCACGGCGCGATGCGCCTGACGTTCTCGGTGTCCGAGGCCACGGGCTCCGAGGTGGACGTGAGCGTGTTCGACGTGGCCGGGCGCCGCATGGCGACGCTCGCCCGCGGGCACTTCGATCCGGGTTCGCACGTCGTGCAGTGGGACGGCCGCGGTGTGGACGGCGCCCGGGCGCGTGCGGGTATGTACTTCGTGCGCGGCCGCATCGGCCAGGCGGACGTCGCCACGAGCGTGATGAAGATCGAGTAGGGGTCGCTCGGCTTCATCATCAGAGCGGGCCCGCGGAGATGTGCCAGCCGCGGGCCCGTCTCGCTTTCGGGCGGCGGGGTGCCCGTGCGCCGGCCCGCACGTCGGGGCGCAGTGCCGCCCCGGCCGGCCGCCGGGCGACCGGCACCCCGCCCGGGCGCGCCGGGGAGCCCCCCTTGACCCCGCTCTCTCGCGGCCCCTACTGTCCCCGGCCGAACGTGCGTTGGACACGGCCCGGAGCCAGGCGGCCCGGCCGCACCCCTGAATGCCCTTCTCCTTCAAACTCGAACATCGCGACGGCGGAACCGCGGCGCGTGCCGGCCGCATCACCACGGCGCACGGCGAGGTGCTGACCCCGGCCTTCATGCCGGTGGGCACCGTGGGCTCCGTCAAGACGCTCGCTCCCGACGACCTGACGGGTGCGGGCTGCGACGTGCTGCTGGGCAACACGTACCACCTCTACCTGCGGCCCGGCGTCGAGACGGTCGCGGCGCTGGGCGGGCTGCACCGGTTCATGGGCTGGACGGGCTCGATCCTCACGGACTCGGGCGGCTTCCAGGTCATGAGCCTCACGGAGTTCAACAAGGTCGGCGAGGAGGGCGTCGAGTTCCGGTCGCACCTCGACGGCTCGAAGCACCTGATCTCGCCCGAGAAGGCGATGCAGGTCCAGGACGGCCTGGGCACCGACATCGCGATGAGCTTCGACCAGCTCGTCGAGCTGCCGGCGCCGGTGGCGACGGTGCGCGAGGCGGTGGACCGCACGCTGCGCTGGGCGAAGCGCGGGCTCGACGAGCGCGAGCGCCTGCGCGGCGAAGGACGGGGGCAGATGGCGCTGTTCGGCATCAACCAGGGCGGCACCGACGCGGCCGAGCGGGCGCGATGCTTCGCGACGCTGGGCGCGATGCCGTTCGACGGCTTCGCGCTCGGCGGCCTGTGGGTCGGCGAGGGCCGCAAGCTGGGGCTCGAGATGGTCGAGCGCGACTGCTCCGAGTTCCCGGCGGACCGGCCGCGCTACCTGATGGGCGTGGGCCACCCGGTCGACGTGGTCGAGGCCGTGGCCCGCGGCGTCGACATGATGGACTGCGTCCTGCCCACGCGGAACGCGCGGCGCGGGACGGTGTTCGTGTCCACGGGCCGGCTCGTGATCCGGAACGCGGCGTACGCGCGCGACGCGCGGCCGCTGGACCCGGAGTGCGGCTGCCCCACGTGCCGCACGTTCACGCGCGCCTACCTGCGGCACCTGTTCGTCGCCAACGAGCTGCTCGGCATGCGGCTCGCGTCGGTGCACGCGGTCCACCAGCTGGTCTCGCTCGTGCGGCGCGCTCGCACCGCGATTGCGGAGGGGCGCTACGCGGCCTTCCGCTCGGAGTTCCTCGAGAAGTTCCACAGCAACGAGACGCTCGTTCGGGCGGCCTCGTAGCGTTTTCCACTCCAGGAGGGAGAGCCATGTTCCTCGTCTCGGACGCGTGGGCCCAGGCCTCGGGCGGCGGTGCGCCGGCCGGCGGCCCGCTCGAGCAGTTCTTCGGCGGACCGATGTCCACCGTGGTCATGTTCGGGCTCATGTTCGCGATCATGTACTTCATGCTGATCCGCCCGCAGAGCCAGGAGAAGAAGAAGCTCGAGCAGGCGGTGAGCAAGCTGCAGAAGGGCGACAAGGTGCTCACCACGAGCGGCATCGTGGCGACCGTCGTGTCGATCGACCAGAACCGCGCGATCCTCAAGATCAACGACGAGGTGAAGGTCGAGTTCGTGCGCAGCGCGATCGCGCAGGTGCTCAAGCCCACCGAGGTCAAGTGACGTGAGCGTGCGGCGGATGATCATCTACGGCGATCCGGTGCTGCGCCGGAAGGCGGACGAGGTGACCTCGTTCGACGACTCGCTGCGTTCCCTCGTGGCCGACATGTTCGACACGTGCAAGGCGTACAACGGCGTCGGCCTGGCCGGGAACCAGGTCGGGGTGCCGCAACGCGTGTTCGTGATCGACCTGAAGGTGGACGAGAACACGCGCGAGCGCTTCGCCGTGGTGAATCCGGTGCTCGACCAGCGTTCGGGCAAGGAGACGGCCGAGGAGGGCTGCCTGTCGATGCCGGCGGTCTACGCCGACGTCGTGCGCGCCGAGAAGCTGCGCCTGCGCGCGTTCGACGAGAACGGCAGGCCGTTCGAGCGGATCGTCGAGGGCTACCTCGCGCGCGCGATCCAGCACGAGACCGACCACCTGGACGGCGTGCTGTTCACCGACCGCCTGTCGCCGCTCAAGCGGCAGTTCCTGCGCCGCCAGCTCGACGAGCTGGCGCGCGGCGAGATCCCCGAGGGCTACCACCCCGGGGACCGGCGCGAGGAGCGGCTCTGAAGCCACGCGTCGTCTTCATGGGCACGCCGGAGTTCGCGGTGCCGTCCCTGCACGCCGTGGCCGACGCCTGCGACGTGACGCTCGTGCTCACGCAGCCCGACCGTCCGAGCGGCCGCGGGCGCGCGCTGCACGAGTCGCCGGTCTCGGCCGCCGCGCGCGGGCGCGGCCTGCGCGTCGAGAAGCCGGAGACGCTGAAGGGCGACGCGGCGCGTGACCGGCTCGCGGTCGAGCGCGCGGACGTGTTCGCGGTGACGGCGTTCGGCATGATCCTGCCGCCGGCGGTGCTGGCGCTGCCGCGCGCCGGCTGCCTGAACCTGCACGGCTCGCGGCTGCCGGACTACCGCGGCGCTTCGCCGGTGCAGCGCGCGCTGTGGGACGGCCGCGCGGACACGGGCGTGTGCACGCTGTTCATGGACGACGGGATCGACACGGGCGACGTGGTGCTCTCGCGAGACGAGCCGATCCGCGACGAGGACGACGCCGGCACGCTGGCGGCGCGGCTCGCCGGGATCGGCGCGCCGCTGCTGGCCGAGAGCTGCGTGCTCGCGCACGAGGGGCGGGCGCCGCGCGCGCCGCAGGACCGCGCGGCGGGCTCGTACGCGAAGAAGCTCCGCAAGTCCGACGGCGCCGTGGACTGGGCGCTGCCGGCGCGCACGGTGTGGAACCGCGCGCGCGCCGTGACGCCGTGGCCGGGCGCGACGGCCGGCTGGAACGGGCGGCGGGTGCTGCTGCTCGCGTCGCGGCCCGAGGCCGGAGGAGGCGGTGAACCCGGCGAAGTGCTCGCGGTGGACCGCGAGGGAGTGCGTGTGGCCTGCGGCGAAGCTGCGCTGCGGCTGGTCGAAGTGAAGCCTGAAGGCCGCGGGGTGCAGTCGGCGGCGGAGTGGGCGCGCGGTGCGCGCCTCGAGAAGGGAAGCCGCCTGCAGGGCGGGAAGGAGTTCTTGTCGTGAGCGAGTCGAAGAAGGGCCCCAAGGGGCCGCGCAAGCCGGCACGTCCGGCGGCGGGGCCGCGCGGTCGCGCGCGGTCGGAGTCCGGCCCGGCGCCCAGGCGCGGGCCCGGTGGTCGTACGTTCCGTTCGCGGGACGAGGGCGGCGCGCCACGCGAGCGTACTTTCCGTCCGCGCGCCGAGGGCGGTGCGCCGCGGGACCGTACGTTCCGTTCGCGGGAGGAGGGCG
>CAZIXL010000316.1:0-4485 GCA_964542885.1 uncultured bacterium | reverse complement strand
TGGGCGTGAACCACATCGAGGCGCACCTGCACTCGGCGTCGCTCGAGCACGGCGACAGCCCGCTGCCGGCCGTCGCGCTGATCGTCTCGGGCGGGCACACCGAGCTGGTCGAGGTGCGCGGGCTCGGCGAGTACCGCTGGCTCGGCGCGACGCTCGACGACGCGGCGGGCGAGGCCTACGACAAGGTCGCCAAGCGCCTCGGGCTGGGCTTCCCCGGGGGACCCATCCTCGACCGGCTCGCCGCGACCGGCCGCGCCGACGCGTTCGCGTTCCCGCGCCCCATGCTCGACCGCCCGGGACTCGACTTCTCGTTCTCGGGGCTCAAGACGGCGGTGACCGTCGCGCTTCGGGATTCGGGCCCGCCGCCCTACGCCGACGCGCTCGTCGCCGACGTGGCGGCGTCGTTCCAGGCGGCCGTGGTCGAGACACTGGTGGGCAAGAGCATGCGCGCGGTCGCGCAGGTCGGCGCGAAGGCGCTCAACCTGGGCGGCGGTGTGGCGTGCAACCGGGCGCTCCGGGCCGCGCTCGCGACCGCCTGCGAGGCGCGCGGGGTGGCGCTGCGCATCCCGTCGCCGCGCCTGTGCGCCGACAACGCCGGGATGATCGCGCTGGTCGGCGCCTGGCGGCTGGCGCGCGGCGAGCGCTCGGGCCCCGAGCTGGACGCCGTGGCCTCGCTCGAGGCCTCCGGGTTGCCGCTGGGCCACTGAGCCCCGGCCCGCCGCCGGGCGTGCAATCCGCATCGCGGGGCCGGCGGCCCGGCGAGAAGGGCTTCGCGCCCGCCTGCACAAAGCCCAAAAGGGAAAAGCGCTTCCGGCCGATAAACACCCCCGACGACGCGTCCCCGGCCCCGGCGGGGCAGGCACGCGCGTTGCTGCCCTGGTGAAGGGAGTCGAGGGGTTTCGGATCGTCCGCCCGGCGGACGGGAGCAGGCCTTGCCCAAAGCGCGCATCCTCATCGCGGAAGACGAACCGGCGCTCCGGGACGTGCTTCGCATGCAGCTCGAGCTGGAGGACTACGAGGTCATCGAGGCGCACGACGGCCGTCAGGCGCTCGAGAAGGCCTCGCAGGAACATCCGGACCTGCTGCTGCTCGACGTCATGATGCCGTTCCTCGACGGCTACGGCGTCTGCCGCCAGCTGCGCGCGCAGTTCAGCACCCGCCACATTCCCGTCGTCATGCTCACGGCGCGCACCGACATGCCCGCCAAGGTGCACGGCCTCGAGGGCGGGGCCAACGACTACGTGACCAAGCCGTGGAACCGCGGCGAGCTCATGCTGCGCATCCGCAACGTGCTCGAGTGGAGCAAGCAGCAGCGCTCGGCGAGCCCGCTCACCGGCCTGCCCGGCAACCTGTCGATCAACGACGAGATCCGCCGGCGCCTGGCGAGCGGGACCAACTTCGCGCTGCTGCAGGTCGACGTCGACCACTTCAAGGCCTTCAACGACTACTACGGCTACGCGCGCGGCGACCAGGCGATCCAGATGCTGGCGCGCATCCTCACCGAGTCGGTGCAGGCGCACGGCAGCGCGGACAGTTTCGTGGGCCACATCGGCGGCGACGACTTCGTCCTGCTGACGTCGCCGGAGACCGCCGAGAAGCTGGGCGAGCAGATCCTGGAGTGGTTCAACACGTCCTCCCGCGAGCTGTACGACCAGGAGGACCGCGAGCGCGGCTACGTCGAGGTCCTGAGCCGCCGGCACACGATCGAGCGCTTCCCGCTCATGAGCCTGACCATCGCGCTCGTGAGCACCGACCGCGTGCCCGTGACGCACCTCGCCGAGCTGATCGACATCGCGCAGGAGCTGAAGGCGCACGGCAAGGGCATCAGCGGCAGCGTCCTGGTGGGCGAGCGCCGCCGCCGCGAGTCGGCCGAGTCCGACCGCAGCGTGGCCTGAGGGGGAGCGCGTGGCGAACGGCGAACAGGGCACGAAACTCCTCGAACTGCCGGGCGAAGCCCTCGCCCTGCTGGCCGAGGCCGTGCTCGCGCTGCGCACGACGAGCGACCTCGGCGTGTCGTGGGGCATCGCGAACGCGAACGCCACGCGCGCGCTGGGCGCCGCCGACGCGCGGCTGCTGCGCGTGGACCGCCGCAGCGGCGCGCTCTTCCGCTACGAGGAGTCCGGCGTCGAGACGCCGTACCTGGCCGAGCACGGCGGGCCCGTCGAGTGGGTCATGCGCAACGACCGGCCGCTCTTCGACGACGGCTCGGGCGAGTCCGACGCGCCGCGCGAGACGCTGCTCTGGCAGAACCCGCCGGCGGCGCTGTGCACGCTGCCGCTCGTCGCGGGCAACGCCCTGTGGGGATTCCTGCTGGTCGCGTTCCCGCGCCCGCGCGAGGTCGCCGGCTCGGAGCGGCGCTTCCTGCAGGCGCTGGCCGACGCGCTCGCGCTGGCGCTCGAGCGCACGGACCTCGTGCACGCCCTCGACACCGAGCGCGCACGCGTCGTGGCCATCGAGCGCAGGCTGGCGGTCGCGCAGGAGTCGGCCTCGGCGCTCATGTCGATCATCGCGCACGAGCTGCGCTCGCCGCTCTCGTCGATCAAGGCGTACACCGAGACGCTCGCGGGCAACCTCGACAACCCGCGCGCGCCGCGCACGCGCTTCCTGGGCATCATCGACGAGGAGTGCGACCGGCTCGCCTCGCTCGTGACCGACGTGCACGACCTGTCGCGGCTCGAAGGCGGCGAGGCGATGCTGCGCCTGTCGACGCTCTCGCTGACCGAATTCGGCCGCGAGCTGACCGCCAACCTGGCGGAGCGCGCGGGGCGCCGGAAGGTCACGCTCGTGCTGGACCAGCACGGCGAGGCGCGCGTCGAGATGGATCCGGACCTGGTGCGCCGCGCGATCGCGAACCTGGTGGAGAACGCCATCGAGTTCTCGCCCGAGGGCGCGCGCGTGAGCGTGCGCTTCTCCGTGAAGGGCGACGAGTGGGCCTGCGCCGTGACCGACGACGGCCCGCCGCCGCCCGCCGAGGACCTGGCGCTCGTGTTCGAGGGCTTCTACCGCGCCCGCCGCCAGCTCCCGACCGGGCAGCCGTCGCACGAGGGCACGCGGATCGGCCTCGCGATCTCGCGCAGCATCGTGCAGCTGCACGGCGGCCGGATGTGGGCCGAACTGCCCGCCGAGGGCGGCACGCGCTTCACCGTCGCGGTGCCGGTGCGCCAGGTGGCGTCGCCCCGCGCGCGCCGCACCGCGCGGCAGACCGTCGGTCGCGAGGACCTGCGCGAGCTGTTCCAGGCGATCGTCGAGATGGTGGCGGTGACGCTCGAGACCAACATCGTGTCGCTCGTGCTGGTGGACCCCGACCGGGGCGACCTGTTCGTGGCCGCGGCCGTCGGGCTCGATCCCGCGGGCGTGAACGGGCGCCGCACGACCCTGCGCTCCGGCGTCGCCGGCTCGGTCGCCGCGTGGGGCCGCCCGGTGCTCGTCGAGAACATCGAGACCGACCGGCGCTTCCGCCGGCTGAACCACCCGCAGTACCAGACCAAGTCGCTCCTGTGCGTGCCGCTGCGCGTCGAGGGCGAGGTCATCGGCGTCGTCAACGCGAACAACAAGGCCACCGGCGAGCCGTTCGACGAGGACGACCTCGCGCTGCTCGTGATGCTGACCGAGCGCGTCTCCAGCGCCATCGAGCGCGCGTGCGCCTACCCCGACAGCCATCGCGTGGTCGAGGACTCGCTCGAGGCCGTGCGCTGCATGACGCGGCTGAAGAAGGACCTCATGCTCGGCAGCCGCCGCGAGGTGAAGCTCGTGCGCTCGGTCGGCCGCGAGCTGGGCATGTCGGCCGCCGACCTCGACGTGGTCGGGTACGTCGCGAGCATCCACGACGTGGGCATGGTGCGCATGGCCGTCGAGACCGCCCACGGCGGCAAGCTCGACGCCGCACAGCGCTCCGTGGTCTCGACGCACCCCGAGGTGAGCGTGGCGATCCTGCGCCCGCTCGAGTACCTGGGCGTGGTGCGCGAGCTCATCCTGAGCCATCACGAGCACTGGGACGGCACGGGCTACCCGCGCGGCCTGTGCGGCGACGCGATCCCGCTGGGAGCGCGCATCCTCGCCGTGGTGGACGCGTGGGAGAGCATGACCGTCGAGCGCCCGTTCCGCACCGCCCGCGTGCCGGTGGACGCGGTCGAGGAACTGCGGCGGGAGGCGGGCAGCCAGTTCGACGGCGAGGTGGTCGAGGCCCTGGTGCGGGTCCTGGACCGCGAGGGCCGGCTGCGGGGGGCCGCTTGAATCCCGCGAATCGCCCTCAAGCCGGTGCAAATCCCCGCCGATACCGGAGGCGAAACGCACCGGGGCCCGGTCGGGTCCCGGGTCGTGGGCCGCACGGCGGCCACGACGCCGCGAACCCGGAGGCCGGCCTCATGACGAGCCGGACGAGGAGGTGAAGGGGATGGCGAAGGGCAAGATCCTGGTGGTGGACGACGAGATCTACATCGTCCATATCCTGGACTTCAGCCTGGGCATGGAAGGCTACGAGGTGCT
>CAZIXL010000315.1:0-4492 GCA_964542885.1 uncultured bacterium | reverse complement strand
CCCCCCTTCAGGCAGCCCTTGCGCTCGGGCCCCTTCGTCTTCTCGCGGTTCATGCGGCTCGACAGCCACAGCGCGGGCAGGGCCGCGTAGTGGTCGCCGATCTTGGCGGCGAGCAGCGGCTTCCAGAGCACCTCGAAGCAGCGGTCGCCGACCATCTCGCGCACCCAGTTCTCGGCGGTGATGTCGTCGAGGTGGCTCTCGAGCCCGCCGAAGCGCGCCCGCAGGCTCATGAGCCCCATGCGCAGGCGCTCGAAGAGCGTCAGCGGTCCGAAGGACAGCAGGTCGCGCGGCGTGTTCAGCGGCCAGATGCGCTTCTGGTACATGAAGCCCATCAGCGTCTCGCGCCACAGCAGATCCTTCGCCAGGCCGGCCTCCGCCACGAGCGGGAGCAGGTGGTCGTCGTCGGGCAGCAGGCAGTGGTAGAAGCGCTCGAGCGTCGTGTCGCGCCAGGGGAACGACACCCCGAGGCCGCCGAGGTCGGCGTCGGCCTCGAAGAGGGTGACGCGGATGCCACGGGCCGTGAGGGCCAGGGCGGTCGCCAGGCCACTGATGCCACCGCCGATGATTGCCGCGTGCAAGGACATGTGGGTTCGCGAGCTTCCGGGTTGGAATGGAAGACCACCGTGTTCCCGGAAAGGGCACACGGTACGCCGGACGAAGGTCTGACACCGAGGTATCGGACCGGTCGGGACGAACCTGCACCCCCGCGTCCCCGGCGTGGGGTACCGGGAAGGGACGAGCGGGGGCAATCTAGGGAGTGCCCCCACCCCCGCGCAAGTCCGCCGCGGCCGCCAGGCACCGGCGCCCCGGGCCCCTTCACCCTCGGCTGCCGGGGGGCGCCGGCGGCGGGAGCCGCCCGGCCCGGCGAGAACGCCCGCGCAAGACGGACGTTGAAGCCGCCGACAACTCGCCTATCATCCGCGCCCACCCCGCCCCGAACGGGGGGCGGGGTTCTTCGCGCGGTTCGATGTGCCCGAAGCAATCGCAAGGGAGGACGGTCGCCACCATGGCGCTGAGGCGGTTCCTGGAAGGAGTCGTGTGGGTGCTCGCGCTCTACGCGATCGCCGCCTACGTCTGGCTGGCCCTCCACCGGTGCGTCTACCCGGTCGAGATCGACTTCATCGAAGGCGCGATGGTGGACCACGTGACGCGCCTCGCGCACGGGCAGGCGCTGTACGTGCAGCCCTCGCTCGAATACATCCCGCTCGCGTACATGCCGCTCTTCTCGTTCGCCAGCTCGCTGGTCATGCGGCTCGGCGGCTCGGGGTTCTTCTCGCTCCGCATCGTGTCGTTCGCGAGTTCGCTGCTGCTCATGGCGACGATGGCGTACGTGGTGTGGCGCGAGACCCGCCGCGCCACGTTCGCGGCGGGGGCCGCCGGCATCTACGCGCTCGCGTTCGGGCTGACCGGTGCGTGCTACGACGTGGGCCGGCCGGATTCGATGATGCTCATGCTGAGCCTGATGGGCCTCGCGACGCTGCGCTTCACGCGCGGTTCGGTGGGCGCGATCGTGGCGGCGCTGCTGCTCACGCTCGGCTTCTTCACCAAGCAGCACAGCGTGCTGTTCTCCTTCGGCGCGCTGGCGTGGACGTTCTTCCGGGACCGCCGCCGCTTCCCGGTGTTCGCCGCCTCGATCGTGGCCGGCTGCCTCGGCGGCTACGTGCTCGTCACGGCGTGGCTGGGCGACTGGTTCCGCGTCTACACGTGGTCCATCCCGAGCGGCTGGTCGCAGGTCAGCCCGTCGCGCATCGAGCACTACCTGGGCCGCGGCCTGTTCGGTGCGCTCGCCTGCTCGACGGTGCCGGCGCTGCTCTCGCTGGGCCTGCCCGAGGAGCCCGACGAGGGCGGCAAGATGCTCTGGTACTGGACCGGGCTCGCGGGCGTCGGCACGGGCATGCTCGCGACGCTCGACGTCAACGCCTACCTGCACGTCTTCACGCCCACCGTCGTCGCGTTCGCCGTGCTGGCGCCGGTCGCCCTGGACCGGATGCACCGCTACTTCACCGCGCAGCCGCGCGTGAACGCGCTCGCCGGCGTGACGCTGGTCGCCGTGCTGGCCGGCCAGTTCGTCCCCCTCTTCTTCGGCCTCCACCAGCACCTGCCGCGGCACGGCGCCGCCGAGGCCCACCGCGTGCTGCTCCGGCGGCTGCGCACGTTCCCGAACGGCGCGATCGTGCCGTACCACAGCTACTACCCGCGCGAAGCCGGGCTGAAGGGCAACCTCCAGTTCATCGCGCTCGACGACATCGAGCGCTCGCGCCACAACGACATCCTGCGCCGCGACCCGCACTTCCTCGAGAAGATGTTCGCCCCGCTCGCCTCGGGGCCCGGCCGGCCGGCGATCGTCACCGACGTGCCGCTCTACCACACGGGCCACCTGTGGCGCGGCATCCAGTCGGGCTACGCGCTCACGGACTCGTTCCCGACGTGGGTGACGGACGCACTGCGCCCGCTGACCGGCAACCAGCACTCGATCACCTACGTCTACACGCCCGTGGAGCCCCCCGCGGAGGCGTCCACGCAGTGACGTCCCGCCCGGTCGCGACGATCAGCATCGACGTGGACCCGGTGGACCTGCACCTGGTCGGCTACGGCTGGCCGGGCCTGCCGCCGGACCCGCTCGCGTACACGGCCGCGCTGCCGCGGCTGGCGGACGCGTTCGCGCGGCACGGCGTGCACGCGACGTTCTTCTGCGTCGGGCGCGACGCGGCCGCGCACGCGGCCCCGCTGCGCGCGCTCGCCGACGCGGGACACGAGATCGCGAGCCACACGATGACGCACCCGATCGGCTTCGCCGGCCTGCCGCCCGCGCGCCAGCTCGCCGAGCTGGTCGACTCGCGCCGCGTCCTCGCAGAGGCCTCGGGCGCGCCGGTCGTGGGCTTCCGCTCGCCGAACTTCGACATGCACGAGGCGGTGGTGCCGCGGCTCGCCCAGGCCGGGCTGCGCTACGACGCGTCGGCGTACCCGACCCCGTTCATGATCCCGGCCCGCGCGGTGCTCGCGCTCAAGAGCCGCGACCCGCGCCGCGTGCTGGCCATGAAGCCGTGGCCCTTCACCTGGCGCCGCGCGCCGTACGAGTGGCGCGCGGGTGGCGCCAGCGTGCGCGAGTTCCCGCTCGCCGTGACCCCGGGACTGCGCGTGCCCGTGTACCACACGATGCGCTGGGTGTGGGACGAGCGGCGCTTCGAGGCCGCGATCGACGGCTTCGCGCGGCGCGGCGAGCCGTTGTCGTACGCGCTGCACGCCGTCGACGCGCTCGGCCTGGCCGAGGACCGCGTGGATCCGCGGCTCGGCCGGCACCCCGGCATGGACCGCCCGCTGGCGGCCAAGCTGGAGGTCCTGGACCGCACCGTCGCCGCGATCGCATCGCGTTTCGACGTAAGCACCTACGCCGCGCAGCTCGCGTAGCGGGCGAGCTTCCCGCGGGACCGCTTCGGAGTGCCGGCGGGCCGCGCGTGCCCGGCCGGGCCGGGAATAGCGGCACGACCCTGTCGTATGTTCGGCGACCGCGCCGACCCGTGCCCCTTCCCGGAGGTTCCCGATGCCCAAGCGCCTGTTCGTCCTGTTCGCCCTGCTCGCCGCGGCGCCGCCCGCGCACGCCGGCGGCCCGTCGCTCACCGTGTACGCGCACGACCTCGGGTTCGTGCGCGAGGCCCGCACGCTGGCCGGACGCACGGGGCGCGACACGCTGCGCCTCGAGGACGTCTCGAACCGGCTCGACTTCTCGTCGGTGCGCCTCGCGCCCGCGAGCGGCACCGTGGCGCGGCTGGCCTACCGGTGGGACACCGCGAGCGGCGAGGACTTCGTCGCGCACGCGCTCGGCCAGCGCGTGCGCGTCGTGTCGGAGGGCGACCGGGTGGCCGAGGGCGCGCTCGTCTCGGCGGACGGCAGCTGGCTGGTCGTGCGCGCCGACGACGGCTCGATCGTCACGCTCGCGCGCGGGGCCGTGCACGAGGTGCGCCTGGCGGCGCCGCCCGCGACGCTGTCGCTCAAGCCGGCGATCGAGGCGGTGCTCGAGGGCGCGCGCGGGCCGGTGGCCGCGGAGCTGAGCTACCTCACGGGCGGCCTCTCGTGGTCGTGCGAGCACATGCTCGTGCGCACGGGCGAGACGAGCGGGACGTGGTCGGCGCGCGTGCTCGTGCAGAACGAGACCGGGCGCGCGTACGAGGACGCGCGTCTCAAGCTCGTCGCCGGCGAGCCGGCCCGTGGCGGCGCCCCGGTGCAGCCGGTGCCGCAGGTGATGCGCACGATGGCCATGGCGGCCGACGCGGCCGGCCCCGGGCTGTCCGAGGCGTCGTTCGCCGACTTCCACCTCTACACGCTGAAGGGCACGGCCACGCTGCGCGACCGCGAATCGCAGAGCCTGGTGATGATCGAGCCGCGCCCGGTGAAGCTGGCGCCGAAGTACACCTACCGCGGCGGCGACGCGCGCGGCGTGGCGATCGCGCTCGAGCTGGTGAACTCGGCGAAGGACGGGCCCGGCGTGCCGCTG
>CAZIXL010000314.1:0-4508 GCA_964542885.1 uncultured bacterium | reverse complement strand
CATCTCGTACTCGTTGTACTTCCAGCCCGGCGTGTACTGGTCGCGGTCGTCCACGTGCAGCCGCACGAGCCCGCCGACGGCGGCCTTCACCTTCGCCACGAACTCGAGCACCGCGGCGCGGTCGGCGTCCTTGCGCCAGATCGGCACGACGACGGCCTGGATCGGCGCCACGTTCGGCGGCAGGCGCAGGCCCTGGTCGTCGCCGTGCGTCATCACGAGGGCGCCGACGAGGCGCGTCGAGACGCCCCACGAGGTCTGCCAGACGTGCTGCCGCTTGCCCTGCTCGTCCTGGTAGGTGATGTCGAAGACGCGCGCGAAATGCTGGCCCAGGTGGTGCGACGTGCCCGCCTGCAGCGCCTTGCCGTCCTTCATGAGCGCTTCGATCGTGTACGTGTCCTGCGCACCGGCGAACCGCTCGGCGTCGCTCTTCTTGCCCGCGTGCACCGGGATCGCCAGCTCGGTCTCGACGAAGTCGCGGTACACGTCGAGCATGCGCAGCACCTCTTCGAGGCACTCGGCCTCGGTGGCGTGCGCGGTGTGCCCCTCCTGCCACAGGAACTCGGCGGTGCGCAGGAAGAGGCGCGTGACCTTCTCCCAGCGCATCACGTTCGCCCACTGGTTGATGAGCACCGGCAGGTCGCGGTAGGACTCGATCCACTTCGAGTACATGTGGCCGATGATCGCCTCGCTCGTCGGCCGGATCGCGTAGCGCTCCTCGAGCGGCTCGCGCCCGCCCTCGGTCACCCACGCGCACTCGGGCGCGAAGCCCTCGACGTGGTCCGCCTCGAGCTGCAGCAGCGACTCGGGGATCAGCAGCGGGAAGTAGGCGTTCTGGTGCCCCGTCTCCTTGATGCGCCGGTCCAGCAGCCGCTGCATGTTCTCCCACAGCCCGTAGCCGTACGGACGGATGACCATCGAGCCGCGCACCGGCGAGTAGTCGGCCAGCTGCGCCTTGCGCACGACCTCGTTGTACCAGCGCGAGAAATCGTCGGTCTGGTCGGTCAGGTCCTCGACGAACTGCTTGCGGCTCTGCGTTTCACTCACGGCGTTCTCCAGGAGTTCCGGGCGGGCCACGCGCCGCGCCCCGGTGCGGGTCGGCGGAAGGCGGGCAGTCTAGTGGATTTCCGCGGGCGCGGCATCCGCACCGCGCACGCGCGAGAGCGCCGCGAGCACGTCGTCCACGGCGATGCCGTTCATGCACCGGAAATGCCCGAGCGGGCACGCCTCGCGTCCGTGCAGCGTGCAGGGCTGGCAGGGCTCGTTCCGGTAGAGCACCGCGTGCCCCTCGCCGCGCGGCGCGAAGCCGAGCACCGGCGAGGTGCTGCCGAACAGCGCCACGACGCGCAGGCCGCGCGCGGCCGCGAGGTGCATGAGGCCGCTGTCGTGCGTCACCGCGGCGGACGCGTGCGCGAGCAGCGCCGCCATGCGCGGCAGCGGCTCGGTGACCCAGCGGGCGCCCGGATCGGCCGCGATCCGCCCGGCGAATCGCGGCAGCGCGCGACGCTCCGCTTCGGTCGTGAAGACCAGACGCGACTCGCCCGCCGCCGCCAGCGCCGCGTCCAGCTCGCACCAGCGCGCCTCGGGCCAGCGCTTGGTCGCGTGCTTCGCGCCCGGGCAGAGCGCGACGGGTCGCGACGCCGGGCCCCACGCGGCCAGCCAGTCGTCCGCCCAGCCCTCCGCCGCCGCGCCCGCGTGCAGCACCGGCACGTCGCCGGCGGCGAGCCCCAGCGGCGCCAGCGCGGCCGCGTAGCGCCGCGTGGCCGGATCGGCCGGGCGCGGGCGCGACCAGCGCGCCCGCACCCAGCGCTCGCGCAGCCAGCGCTGCGACGGGGCGCGCAGCACGGGCGCCGCCTGGCGCACCGTGAGCACGCGCGTGCGGGCGTTGCCGTGCAGGTCCACGATCAGGTCGCAGCTCTCGAGCTCGGCGCTCATCGACACCAGGTCCTCGAGCCGTCGCGCGTCCTTCTCGAGCACGCGCACGTGGGCGATCGCCGGGTCGTGCCGCACGAGGTCGGCGTACTCCTCCTTGATCCAGTAGTGGAGCCGCGCGTCCGGCCACGCGGCCTTCAGCGCGTGCACCACCGGCAGCGTCAGGACCACGTCGCCCAGCGACGACAGCCGGAGCACCGCGATCTCGCGGAAGCCGCCGGACGGGACGGCGACCGGGCGGGGGCTCACGCGTCGTCCCGGAATTGCAGGTCGTGCAGGCGCCGGTAGGCACCGCCGCGCGCCAGCAGCTCGGCGTGCGTCCCGTGCTCGACGATGCGGCCGTCCTCGAACACCAGGATGCGGTCGGCGTGCTGCACCGTCGAGAGGCGGTGCGCGATCACGAGCACCGTGCGTTCGCGCATCAGCCGCTCGAGCGCATCCTGCACGAGGCGCTCGCTCTCGGTGTCGAGCGCCGAGGTGGCCTCGTCGAGCAGCAGGATCGGCGGGTTGCGCAGCAGCGCGCGCGCGATCGCGAGGCGTTGCCGTTCGCCGCCCGACAGGCGCAGGCCGCGGTCGCCCACGACGGTCTCGTAGCCCTCCGGCAGCTTCGAGACGAAGTCGTGCGCGTGCGCCGCGCGGGCGGCCCGCTCGACGTCGTCGTCGCTCGTGCCCGCCAGCCCGTACGCGATGTTCGCGCGCACCGTGTCGTGGAACAGGATCGTCTCCTGCGTGACGATGCCGAGCTGGCCACGCAACGAGGCGAGCGACGCGTCGCGCAGGTCGATGCCGTCGATCGTCAGGCGCCCCGACACCGGGTCGTAGAAGCGCGCGAGCAGGTCGAGCGTGGTGCTCTTGCCAGCGCCGCTCGCCCCCACGAGCGCCACCACCTCCCCGCGCCGGACCGCGAACGACACGCCGTGCAGCACGGCGGCGCCGTTCCCGTAGGCGAACCGGACGTCCTCGTACCGGATCTCGCCGGCGAAGGGCCCCAGCACCTTCGCGCCCGGCTGCTCGACGATCGTCGCCGGCGTGTCGAGCAGGCCGAACACGCGGTCCGCCGCGCCGAGCCCGGCCGCGATCGTGCTGTTCATCTCCGACAGGCTCTTGATGGGCGAGATCGTCGCGAGCAGGGCCGTCACGAACTGGAAGAAGCGCGACGGCGGCAGGCTCTCGACGTGGAAGATCTCGCGCGCGCCCATCCACGCGATCGCCACGGCCACCACGATGATCGCCATCTCGCTCAGCGGCTTCGCGGCCGCCGAGACGCGACGCAGACGCACGAACGCCGAGAAGTAGCCGTCGTTGGCGCGCCCGAAACGCCCGGCCTCGTAGTCCTCCATGCCGAAGGCCTGCACGACGCGCACGCCGCCGATCGTCTCCTGCAGCACGCTCGTCAGGTCGGCCATCTTCTCCTGCGCGCGGTTCGAGCGGCGGCGCATGGAACGCCCGATCGCGGTGAGCGCCAGCGCGGCCGGCGGCACGACGACCATCGAGAAGAGCGCCAGCCGCCACGAGGCCACGAACACGATCGTGAGCGCGCCGAGCAGCGTGAGGCCGTCCTTGAGGAGGTTGCTGATGCTCACCGCCAGCGTGCTGCGCAGCGCCTCGACGTCGCTCGTGAGCCGCGCGATCAGCGTTCCGGAGCGGCGGCCGTGGTAGAAGTCGAGCGACAGCCGCGACAGGTGCGCGAACAGCGAGCGGCGCAGGTCGCGCATCGCCGCCTGCTCGACCGAGACGCTGAGGTACGAGGCCATGTAGTCGGCGGCGTTCTTGAGCAGGAAGAGCGCGAGGATCAGCGCGCACAGCCGCTCGAAGGCGACGAGGCGGTCGGCTTCGAACAGCCAGTGGTGCCACACGGCCGGCAGGCGCGCCAGCCAGCCCGCCGCCGCGTCGCCGCCGCCCGCGAGGCGTACCGCCGGCGGCGGTGCCGTGCCGAACATGAGGCGCGTGAAGGGGTCGACCAGCGTGAGCGACGCGGTGAAGGTCGCGGAGTAGACGAGCATGCACGCGACCGCCGCGCCGAGGCGGGCGCGGTACGGGCGCAGCAGGCGAAGGAGGCGAACGAACTCGCGCACGCGTCAGGCCGCTGGCGAGGGCCCGTTCCCGCGCTCGGCAGAAGGCGTCCGGAAACCGCCGTCCCGGGCCAGCTCGGCGGCCAGGTCGAGCCCGTTCCGGAAGTCCTCCAGCGTGTCCTCGGGGCGGGCGCTCAACTGTCCCGCACGCACCAGCTCGAACACGATCTCGCCCACGTCCGAGGCCGCGCGTACGCCCCACTCGCGAAACACCATCGTGGCGAGCGGCCCGAACTCGGCGCGGGCGAGCGCGACGACGCCCTCGAGCAGTTCGCCGCCCGAAAGGTGCCGGCGCTCGGGATCGTCCTGGCGTTCCTTCGGCAGCGCCAGCACGGTCACGCTGAGCGCGTGCGCGACGAATCCGTACGCCTCCCGGGCGTAGCGCGGGCGGGTCTCGCGCAGCTCGTCGACCGTGTCCCAACACGTCGTTTCTTCGCTCACGGCATCCTCCGGCGCCGACTCTAGGAGGGCGCGTTCGCCCGGCTCAGGCTCGCCACCCCGGCGCCG
>CAZIXL010000313.1:0-4544 GCA_964542885.1 uncultured bacterium | reverse complement strand
CGTTCGCCGGCGGGCCGCGCCGGGGATGCGCGCCGCCGCGCCGGTCCGCGGCCGCGCGCCGGCTACGTCTCGCCGGGGCCCGCGGCGCCGGGCTTGAGGATCACGCCCGCGCTGCGGCGGCCGTTCATGCGTACGACGACGGGCGACTCGAAGCGCAGGTGCCGCACGCAGCCGCGCTCCGAGAGCGCGGGTTGCGCGGCGAGCCACGCCCAGTCCACGAAGCCGTCGCCGAGGTCGGCGTTGACCGTGAAGTAGCCGACCTGGAACGAGGACAGGTTCTGGAAGAAGTGGCTGCCCTGCGACGGGGTCACACGGAAGTCCCGGAAGCCCGTCTCGACGATCACGCGCGCGCCGTCGATCTGCTCCCAGGTCACCGGGATCCCGAGCCACGGATCCGACGAGCCCCAGCGCCCGACGCCGACGAGCAGGTAGGGCCGCGCCTGCGCGTGCAGCTCGGCGTTGAAGCGCGCGATCTCGGCGGCGACCTCGAGGCTGGCGCCGCGCTCGAAGCGCTCGCGGTCGACCGCCACCACGTCCTGCACCTCGACGATGCCGTTGCCCAGCACGGTCTGGCTGCGCACCAGCACCGCGTCACCCGGCACGTCGTCGAAGTCCTGGTCGTCGAGTTCCTGGGCCACCGACAGCGGGCGCATCTGCAGGAACGCGAAGTCGTGCGGCTCGCCGCGGCGCGTGGAGAGCCGCACGGCGAACTCGATCTCGGCCGGGCGGTTCATGCCGCGGCGGCCGGCCTCGAGGAGCAGCACGAGGATCTCGGCGAGCGGGAACGCGCCGTGCTTGAGCACGCCGGCGAACGTGACGAGCCGCGGCCCCGGCCGCGAGAGGCCGTCGTACACCGCGTGCGCCTCGGCCGAGTAGGTCGAGCCGAGCGGGAACAGGGTGCCGTCGGCCTCGGCGACGTCGAGCCCGAAACAGTGCTCGCGCATGGGCTCGGTGCCGGTCGCGTGCGACAGGTCGAGCGCCCAGAACTGGCGCTGCGAGTGCGCGAGGATGTCCTCGACCGTCGAGAAGTGCACGAGGTGCCGCGGGTCGCGCGGGCAGAACATGAGCGACTGCTCGCCCTCGACCACCGCGCGGCCCATGCCCAGCGCGACGGCCGCGATGCCGTCGTCGGCTCCCAGCGGCGGCGACGGGTAGAAGTTGTGCGAGCGCGCGACGCCCGAGAAGTCCGGGTACCAGCGCGCGCCGTGCCGCTCCCCCGCCACCTTCTGCACGAGCACCGCCATCTTCTCCTCCTCGAGGCGGTACGGCGTGGAGCGCAGGTAGGTCTTCACGCGGGTGCTGAACGTCGAGGCGTACACGCGCCGGATCGCGATCGACAGCTCGTCGACCCGGACCGCGATGTCGGCGGCGTCGTTCGGCAGCATGAAGGTCTCGTAGACGCCCGTGAACGGCAGGTACTGCGAGTCCTCGAGCAGGCTCGACGAGCGCACGGCCAGCGGCCAGCGCACCGCCGTCAGGAACACCTCGAGCGCCAGCAGCACGTCGCCCGGCAGCGGCGCGGCGAGGAAGCGGCGCTCCAGCTCGGCGTCGTCCTGCGCCGAGAGCGCGAAGTCGAGCAGGTGGTTCTCGGCCAGGAAGCGGTCGAAGACGTCGGTCGCCAGCACGATCGCCGGCGGCACGCCGATGTGCACGTCGGGGAACCGGCGCACGAGCGAATGGTCGCCGAGCAGGCGGCGCACGAACGCGAGCCCGCGCGCCTTGCCGCCGAGCGAGCCGCCGCCGATCCGCGCGAAGAACGCCGCGTCGGGATCGAAGTCGGCCGCGTCGAAGTCGGCGACGAGCGTCTCGCCCTGCTCGCGGCGGTACTCGGCGATCGACGCGACGAGGTCGTGTCGCAGGTCCTCGAGCGTCGGGAACTCCGAGACGGTGCGCGGCTTGAGGCGGCGCGCCAGGGAGAACTCGGTGCGGGCGGTGAACCAGTTGGAGAAGTGATTGCGCTCGCCGTGGAACGCGATGCTCTCGAGCGGCACGCGGCGGAGCAGCTCCTCGAGCTCCTTCAGGTCGGACGCGCGCCCGACCTCGCGCCCGTCGGGCATGCGGAACACGAAGTCGCCGAACGCGAAGTTCTCGACCATGAAGCGGCGCAGGTCGCCGAGCAGCGTGTCGGAGTACTTCTGCAGGAACGAGGCGCCCATTTCGTGCGCCTCGGCCGCGAACTCCACGCGCGAGGACTGGAGCAGGATCGGCAGGTCGGGCAGCGCCTCGCGGGCCGCGTGCGCCAGGTCGAAGCCGGCGCCGCGCGTCACCACCCCGGCGCGCGGGAACTCGACGTCGGAGATCAGGCCCAGCATCCACGGCTGGTAGCGCTCGAACAGCGCCCAGGCGTCCTCGTACGTGCTCGCCAGCAGGATCTTGGGGCGCGCGCGCATGCGCACCAGCTTGTGCGAGAGGTTGACGCCCTCGGCGATGACGCGCTCGGACTGGCGGATGAGCTCGGTGTAGATCGTGGGCAGGAACGACGAGTAGAAGCGGGTGTTGTCCTCGACGACCAGCACGACCGCCGTGCCGACGCTCGCCGTGTCGTGCGCGACGTTCCGGCGGTCCTCGACCAGCTTCACGATCGCGACCAGGATCCGGGCGTCGCCCTGCCACAGGAAGATGCGCTCGATGTCGGTCGTGTCCACCCGGGACACGAAGTCCTTGCGCTCGAAGTTGTCGTGCGCGAGCACGACCACCGGGACGTCGAGCCCGCGCGCCCTGACCTCGCGCGCCAGCTTCGCGGCGTCCATGTCGCCGAGGTTGATCGTGGTCAGGATCAGGTTGTAGCGCGGCTCGGCCTCGGCCAGCGCCAGCGCCTCGGCGCCGCTCGAGACGTGCGTGATGCCCGGCGTGTGGTGGAGGCTCAGCTCCAGGAACTCGCCCAGGATGAGTTCGTTGAGCCGCCCGTCCTCCTGGAGCGTGAACGAGTCGTACAGGCTCGACACCAGCAGGATGTCCTGCACGCGGAACGGCATCAGCTCCTGGAAGCCCTGGAACGGGCCCCGGGGCGCCGGCAGCACCAGCTCGTCGTCGGTCGGGATCATGGTCGGCTGCGCAGGATAGCGAAACGCGGGGCGAGTCGCCTCGCCCCGCGCTCGTGCGTGCGACCGGGGCCGGTACGCGGCCGCGGCCGGGCCCGGATCAGACCAGGCCCTGGTCCATCATCGCGTTGGCGACCTTGAGGAAGCCGGCGATGTTCGCGCCGTTCACCAGGTTGCCCGGCGTGCCGTACTTCTCGGCCGTCGTGTACGCGTTGTGGTGGATGTTGATCATGATCTTGTGCAGGCGATCGTCCACTTCCTCGCGCGTCCAGCCCAGCCGCATGCTGTTCTGGGACATCTCGAGGCCCGACGTCGCCACGCCACCGGCGTTCGCCGCCTTGGCCGGCCCGTACAGGATGCCCGCGTCGAGGAACGTCTTCGTCGCCTCGAGCGTGCTCGGCATGTTGGCACCCTCGGCCACCAGCGTGACGCCGTTCTTGATCAGGTTCGCCGCGTCGCGGGCGTTGATCTCGTTCTGCGTCGCGCTCGGGAACGCACAGTCCGCCTTGATGTCCCACAGCGGGTTGTGGTCGGCCATCGGGTCCACCGTCGTGTACTTGGAACCGGCGAACTTGTCCGCGTACTCCTTGATGCGGCCGCGGCGCACGTTCTTGAGGTCCATGACCCACGCCAGCTTCTGGCGGTCGATGCCCGCCGGGTCGTAGATCACGCCGTTCGAGTCCGAGAGCGTCACCGGCTTCGCGCCCAGGTCGAGGAGCTTCTCGACCGTGTACTGCGAAACGTTGCCGCTGCCCGACACGAGGCAGACCTTGCCTTCGAGCGTCTGCTTGCGGGTCTTGGCCATCTCGTCGGCGAAGTACACCGTGCCGTAGCCCGTGGCTTCCGGACGGATGAGCGAGCCGCCCCAGTTCAGGCCCTTGCCCGTGAGCACGCCGGTGAACTCGTTGCGGAGGCGCTTGTACTGACCGAACAGGAAGCCGATCTCGCGACCGCCGACGCCGATGTCACCGGCCGGCACGTCCGTGTCGGGTCCGATGTGGCGCTGCAGCTCCGTCATGAAGCTCTGGCAGAACCGCATGACCTCGTTGTCGCTCTTGCCCTTCGGATCGAAGTCCGAGCCGCCCTTGCCGCCGCCCATGGGCAGCGTGGTGAGCGAGTTCTTGAACACCTGCTCGAACGCGAGGAACTTGAGGATGCCGAGGTTGACCGACGGATGGAAGCGCAGGCCGCCCTTGTAGGGGCCGATCGCGCTGTTCATCTCGATGCGGAAGCCGCGGTTCACCTGGACGCCGCCCTGGTCGTCGAGCCACGGCACGCGGAACATCAGGACGCGCTCGGGCTCGATGATGCGCTCGAGGACCTTCGCGGACTTGTAGATCGGATCGCGCTCGAAGACGAGCGTGAGCGACTCGGCGACTTCGTGCACAGCCTGGTGGAACTCCGGCTCCGCCGGGTTCTTCGCCTTCACCTCGGCCATCATCTTCGCAACGTACTCGTTCATCTGATCTCCCTCCGCGCGAAACCACGTTCGGGTGCGGTGTC
>CAZIXL010000312.1:0-4550 GCA_964542885.1 uncultured bacterium | reverse complement strand
AGGCGCCGCCGCGCAGCCGCAGTACGCCTACGCCCCGCCCGGCTACCCGCCGCCACGAAGACCCGCACGAGCGTGTCGATCGGTGGGTTCCCCGTTCGTCGTGGGAGTGAGGCCGGCCATCCGGCCCTCGTCCCGGAGCCGGGGCGCCGCGTCCGGCTCCTGCCCGTCCATCCGCCGACCCGGAGGTCCATCGTGAAGTTCCTCATGCTGATCAAGCACTCGGAGAGCTACCGCCAGCAGGAGATTCCCCAGGGACTGCTCGACGCCATGGGCCAGTTCGTCACGCGCAGCTTCGAGCAGGGCGTCCTCAAGGACACGGCGGGCCTCAAGCCGTCGGTGGAAGGCTTCCGGGTGCGTTCGCGCGACGGGAAGCTGCACTTCAGCGACGGGCCCTTCACGGAGTCCAAGGAGCTGGTCGGCGGCTACGCGATGGCCGAGCTGCCATCGCTCGAAGCGGCCCGCGAGATGGCCCGCGAGTTCATGGAGCTGCACCGCCTGCACTGGCCGGCGTTCGACGGCGAGTGCGAGGTTCGCCCCGTCGAGGACATGTGACACACGCGCGGCGCCCCGCGGCCGCGAGCCGCGGGCGCCGCGATCGCAGGCACGATCGAACACGGGAGGCATCAAGATGGGCAAGGTGCGCGTGGCGAGCTTCAGTCTGTCGCTCGACGGCTTCGGGGCGGGACCGGACCAGAGCCTCGAGAACCCGCTCGGCGTGGGCGGCATGGCGGTGCACGAGTGGGTGTTCCCCACGCGCACGTTCAGGCGCATGCACACCACGGACGCCGACGGCACGACCGGCGTCGACGACGCGTTCGCGCGACGCGGCTTCGAGGACCTGGGCGCGTGGATCCTGGGCCGGAACATGTTCGGGCCCGTGCGCGGGCCGTGGCCGGACGAGAGCTGGAAGGGCTGGTGGGGCGACGAGCCGCCCTACCACGTGCCGGTCTTCGTCCTCACGCACCACGCGCGCGCGCCGCTCGTGATGGCCGGCGGCACCACGTTCCACTTCGACACCGAGGGCCCGCGCGTGGCGCTCGAGCGCGCGCGCGAGGCGGCCGGCGGGAAGGACGTGCGCATCGGCGGCGGGCCCGCGACGATCCGCCAGTACCTGCGCGAGGGACTCGTCGACGAGATGCACCTGGCCTTCTCGCCCACCCTGCTCGGCCGCGGCGAACCGCTGCTCGAAGGCATCGACCTGCGCGCGCAGGGCTTCGAGTGCGTGGAGTTCGCGACGTCCGAGCGGGCGGCGCACGCCGTGCTGCGCCGGCCCGGGGCCTGAGCGCGGACCGCGTTCCACCCGAACCGCGCGCCCGCGGCGCGCACCACGAACCGAGGAGCGACATGAAGACGACGACGGCCGCCGCCGTGACCGCGTACATCGAGAAGCAGCCCGCCGCCGCGCAGAAGGTGCTGAAGCGCGTGCGCGCGCTCGTCCGCAGGGCGCTGCCCGGCGCCGAGGAGACGATCAGCTACGGCATCGCGGCCTACCGCGTGGACGGCCGTGCGGTGGTGTACTTCGCGGGCTGGAAGCGGCACTGGTCGCTCTACCCGGTCACGCCCGACGTGCAGGCCGCGCTCGGCGCGCGGCTGGACGCGTACGCGATTCGCAAGGGCACCGTGCGGTTCGAACTGGAAGCGCCGATCCCCACCGCGCTGGTCGAGCGCATCGTGCGGGCGCTGGCGAAGGCGGCGAAGGCCCGCGGCGCGGTGCGCGCGGCGCAGGCGGGAGCGACGCGCGAGACGGCGCCGAAGCGGACCATCCGGGCGCAGGGACGGAAGCAGGCGAAGCGCTGAGCCCGGCGCGGCGGCGCGGCGCGGCTTCATGTTGCCGGAGTCGAAGTGGCCGGCGCGCCGCGAGCGATCGCGGCAGATCGTGGTGCCGCTTCGTACGTGCGACCGCGCCGTGCGCATTTTCAGGCGATCGATCGCGAACGAGTCGTTGATTTCGCGCGGGACGCCTGCGAATACTGCCGCCCGCGCCGGCGGCGCGCCGCCTCCCGAGGTCCCGAATCCGCCGGCACGCCCGCCCCGGATCGCAGGCCGACGCGAGTGCCGAGGGCGCGGGCGAAGTGCGCGGGGCCTCGACCCGAAGGAGAGATCGCAGCGATGAACCCGACCTCGCCGACCGCGACGCAGGAAGGCACGTGGGAGCAGGAGATCCGGGCACGCGAGCGTGAGGCGTGCGAGGCGTTCCTCGGCGCCGACGTCGCGACGCTGGAGCGGCTCTGGGCCGACGGCTTCGTCGTCAACTCCCCGCTCCAGATGGTGCTGCCCAGGCGCGGGGTGCTCGAGGCCCTGAAGGCCGGGCGGATCCGCCACACGTCGTACGAGTACGAGATCGAGACCGTGAGCCGCTTCGGCGACGTCGTGATCGTGATGGGCAACGACCGCGTCACCGATCCGCCCGACGGCACGCTCTCGCGCCGGCGCTTCACGAACGTGTGGCGGCTCGAGAACGGCGCCTGGCGCTCGATCGCGCGCCACGCGCACGTCGTGTCGCGCGAGGCGCCCGGCGCCTGAACGTCGGCGCCGCCGTGCCCGGCAGCACGGGTGGCCGAGTCCTTCGTCCCGATCCGGGGAGGCTCCATTGTCCGCTCGTCCGCTCGAAGTACCGCCGCTCTCCGCGCGGCTGCCCGGCACCTGGCGGCTCGTTTCGCGGATCGACGTCGACGCTTCCGGCCGCCCGCACGCCGACCCGGCGCTGGGCTCCGACCCGGTCGCGCTGCTCGTCTACGACCGTTCCGGGCACTTCGCCGCGCAGTTCATGAAGCGGGACCGCAGCAGTGCGCCCGCCGACGGACCGGCCGGCGCGCGGAACAACACGCAGGCGCAGGGTGGCTACGACGCGTACTTCGGCTCGTACTCCGTCGACGACGCGAGCGGCGTGGTGACGCAGAAGCTCGAGGGCGCGCTGAGCGCGGCGAACGTCGGCCTGCAGCTCTCCCGCGCCATGTCGGTCGAGGGCGACGTGCTCGTGATCGTGCTCGAGACGACCGCGTGGGACGGCACCCCCGTCACGCGCACGCTCGAGTGGGCCCGCGTCGGCTGACCACGGCCGGCCCGGCGCGGGCCGGCCGACCCGGACCTTCGAACTCCCCAGCGAGGAGCACCCGATGAGCGGCGGTGGAGCAGCACCCGAAACGATGGGCGTCACGGTGGAACTGCTCGGCACGGTCGACCTCGGCCCCGAGATCGCGGGGCTGGCCGGGCGCGAACTGCGCATGCGCAGGGTGACCCTCGCGCCCGGCGGCGTCTTCGGCCCCGTCCACGACCACAAGGACCGGCCCGGCCTCGTGTACATCCTGCAGGGAACGATCACCGACCACCCGGACGGGGCGACGCGCGACTACGGCCCCGGCCTGGGCTGGCCCGAGGACCGGAACACGCGCCACTGGCTCGAGAATCGCGGCACGGTCCCGGCGGTCGAGATCTCGGTCGACATCGTGCGAAAGCAGGGCGCTCCCGTCGCGCCCACCGCACGGGAGGTCGTCGAGCGGCTCTACGCCGCGTTCGCGCGCCGCGACGTGCCGGCGATGCTGGCGCTGCTCGATCCCGAGGTCGAGTGGGGCGAGCCCGAGAACCCGTTCAATCCCGCCTGCGGCACGCGCCACGGCCACGCCGGGTTCCTCGAGTGGATCGAGATCGGGCGAAGCGCCGAGGAGATCCTCCTGCTCGAGCCGCGCCGCACGATCGCCGACGGTGACGCGGTCGCGGTCGTCGGCTTCATGCGCTGCCGCGCGCTCGCGACCGGCAGGGTGTACGAGTCCGACTTCGTGCACCTCGTCACGGTCGAGGGCGGCCGGGTGACGAAGTTCCAGGAGTTCTTCGACACCCACGCGGCTGGCGAAGCGTTCCGGTAGGACTCGGGGGCGACGCGACGGCACCGACGGGTGGACGCGTCGCTCCCTGCCCGAACCGGCGGCCGGGGCTTCGCCGGTCCTACACGCCCTTGTCCTTGTGCTGGTCGATCAGCTTGTCGACCACGTCGGGCTCGGCGAGCGTCGAGACGTCGCCCAGGCCGGTGTACTCGCTGCTCGCGATCTTGCGCAGGATGCGGCGCATGATCTTTCCGCTGCGGGTCTTGGGCAGGCCGGGCGCGATGTGGATGATGTCCGGCACCGCGAAGCCGCCGATGGCGTGCCGCACCTGTTCCTTGAGCGCGCCCTCGAGCTCGCTGGCCTTGGCGCCCGCGTAGTCGGCGGAGACGATCACGTACGCGTAGATGCCCGTGCCCTTGATGTTGTGGGGGAAGCCGACGACCGCGGCCTCGGCCACCGCGTCGTGCGCGACGAGCGCGCTCTCGACCTCGGCGGTGCCCAGCCGGTGGCCCGACACGTTGAGCACGTCGTCGATGCGGCCGGTGATCCAGTAGTAGCCGTCCTCGTCGCGCGTGCAGCCGTCGCCGGTGAAGTAGTAGCCGCGGTATTGCGTGAAGTAGGTGTCCTTGAAGCGCTGGTGGTCGCCGTACACCGTGCGCGCCTGGCCCGGCCAGGGCGTGCTCAGGCACAGCGCGCCCGAGACGCCGTTGCCCTCGAGCAGCTGGCCGT
>CAZIXL010000311.1:0-4554 GCA_964542885.1 uncultured bacterium | reverse complement strand
CACCGCGTTCTCGTTCTACGCCACCAAGAACCTCAGCACGGGCGAGGGCGGCGCCGCGGTGACGGACGACGAGGCGGTCGCGGACCGGATCCGGCTGCTCAGCCTGCACGGCATGAGCCGCGACGCGTGGAAGCGCTACTCCGACACGGGCTCGTGGTACTACGAGGTCGTCGCGCCGGGCTGGAAATACAACCTGAGCGACGTGCTGGCCGCGATCGGCGTGGGCCAGCTGGACCGCTTCGACGCGTTCCAGGCGCGCCGCTTCGAGCTGGTCGAGCGCATGCGCCGCGGCCTCGCCGACGTGCCCGGGGTGCGGACGCCGGTCGCGCGGCCCGAGGTGGACCACGCCTGGCACCTGTTCCCGATCGCGCTCGAGCTGGAGCGGCTCGGGATCGACCGCGCCGCGTTCGTGCGCGAGCTGCGGGCCGAGAACATCGGCACCTCGGTGCACTTCATCCCGATCCACTTCCACCCGCACTTCCGCACCAGCCTGTCGCTTCGCGAGGGCGCCTTCCCGGTCGCCGAGGACGCCTACCGGCGCGCGATCACGCTGCCGCTCTTCCCGCGCATGAGCGACCGCGACGCCGACGACGTCGTCGAGGCGGTGCGCAAGGTCGCGGGCGCCTTCCGGCGCTGACGCGGCCGCGGGAACGGGGCGGCGACGGCTCAAGCCCCCTCCTCCTGCACGTGCCCGAGCGTCGAGAGCGAGAGGCCTTCGCGGTTCAGGAAGAACAGGCCCACCGCCGTGATCGGCAGCCACTGGCTGAAGAAGTAGAACCAGCCGAACGCGCTGGCCGGGGTCTTGCCGACGCCGTAGAGCGCCAGGCCGGCCGTGCACGCCACGTTCAGCGTGCCCACGTAGCCGGGGGCGGCGGGGACCATGATGCCGATCGCGGTCACGACCAGCATGACGAGGCCCGCGTACCACGGCACGGCGATGTCCAGCGACCACGCGGTGATCCACAGCGCGACCGCGAAGCACAGGAACATCCCGAACGAGAGCACGAACACCTGGATCAGGCGGCCGACGTCGCGAAACAGCGCGAAGCCGTCGAGGAAGCGGTCGAGCAGCCGGCCCGCGCGGCCGCGGAAGCGGCCCGGCACCATGCCGAGCAGCGAGTGCGCGAGCGCGCGGTTGCGCTCGGCGACGACCACGAACACGGTCAGGAACAACGAGAGCACGAGCAGGATGCGCGCGCCGCCCTGCACCAGCCTGCCGGCCGGCGTGTTCTCGGCGATCGGGCTCACGAGCAGCGCGACCCCGAAGATCGCGAGCAGCGTCAGCATGTCGATCGCGCGCTCGACCACGATGGTGGCGAGCAGCATGGACTTCGACAGGTTCTCGCGCCGGGCGAGCGCCCACGGCCGCACGAACTCCCCGAGCCGGAACGGGAGCACGTTGTTGGCCATGAAGCCGATCATGGTCGCGCTGAAGAGGCTGTCGGTGGACACGCGCCGCTCGACGCGCAGCAGCATCCGCCAGCGCACGGCGCGCACCCAGAACGCGAAGATCGTGATCGCCATGACGGCGACGAAGCCCAGGTAGTTCGCGTCGCGCAGCGATTCCGCCACGCGGGCCAGGTCCACCTCCTTCATGGACAGCCACACGCACAGCGCCGAGACGCCGATCGCGATCGCGAGCTGGATCGCGCGCCTCACCGCCCGTCCTCCCCTTCGCGGCGGCGCAGGGCCTCGAAGTCGTGCCGCAGCAGCGCCAGTTCGCGCGTGAGCGCGTGGTTCTCGTAGCCGAGCCGCGACAGCTTGAGCGAGAGGTAGAGCAGCATGGCGGTCGCGAACGCGAGCCCGAACGCGAACACCGTCGAGGCCTCGCCGAGCACGCCCAGCACGTGCGTGATCCACACGAGCAGCGGCGTCGAGAAGCCGAGCAGGGCGATCACGAGGCTCGCGACGACCCAGAGGAGCGAGTACTCCTCCGAAAGCCTCCGCCGCCGCACGAGGTCGAGCACGTAGAGCGCGAGGAGCACCGCGCCGAACGCCACGACCACCTGGGTCCTCGACAGGAAGTAGTGCATGCGAACCTCCTAGACGGGCCTGCGGATGAGCGCCATGAGCGACGCCAGCAGGTTCTTGTACGGGTAGTAGAGCTGCTTGCCGAGCGTGTAGAACGAGCGTCCCGCCTGGCGCTCGCGCATGCGCACCGGCACCTCCTCGAGGCGGAATCCCCGGCGGGCGAGGCTGATGAGCAGGGGGGCGTCCGGGAAGTCCTTGGGGAAGTCGTACTGGCAGACCTGCATCACGTCCCGCGCGTAGGCGCGGAACCCCGACGTGGTGTCGGTGATCCGGCGGCCGATCGCGAGCTTCACCACGGCCTGGAAGAGCATCATGCCGAGCTTGCGGTTGAGCGGCGCACGATAGCCGGTCGCTTCGACGAACCGCGAGCCGATCGACACGTCGGCCCGCCCCTCCCGCACGGGCGCGAGCAGCGCCGGCAGGTAGGACGGGTCGTGCTGGCCGTCGGCGTCGAGCTGCACCGCGACGTCGTAGCCGTGTTCGACCGCCCAGCGGAAGCCGGTCTGCAGCGCGCCGCCGACGCCGAGGTTCACCGGGTGGCGCACGACCGCGACCCCGCACGAACGGGCCACG
Organism: uncultured bacterium; assembly: GCA_964542885.1. Classification (GTDB taxonomy): domain Bacteria; phylum Eisenbacteria; class RBG-16-71-46; order RBG-16-71-46; family RBG-16-71-46; genus CAIXRL01. Next base: position 1,950 of record CAZIXL010000311.1, on the reverse strand, counting down.
CCGGAGGTGCCGTCCCGCGAGCCGTCGTCCACGACGAGCAGGTCCACGTCCGGCGCCGCGGCCCGCACCTCGGCCAGCGTCGCGGCGAGGCTGTCCTCCTCGTTGTGGGCGGGAATCACCACCAGCACGCGCGGGGGCGTCATGCGGTTCTCCGGGTCTCGAACAGGCGGGCCAGGCGCTCGGCGCCGCCGACGACGGTGTCGCGAGCCCGCGGCAGCCAGCGGCCGGGCAGCTGGAGCCCGGCGAGTTTGTCGAGATCGTAGCGGGTCACGAGGCCGAGCGCGAACACCCCGAGGATCGCCGGGGGCACGAGCAGCAGGCGCACGGGGAGCGAGCCCATCGCGCCCATCTCGCGCTCGGCGAACAGCGTGAGCATGAGGCCGGGCAACAGCAGCAGCAGGTTGCGCACGACCGCGCCCAGGCGCTCCTCGGCGCCGTCGGGCACGAGCACCGCGGCGAAGACCAGGGCGCCGGCGAACGAGGTGACCGCGCCGCCCAGGTTGGCCCAGCACGCGCCGGCGGCCCCGAACGGCACGAGCAGGAGGAAGTAGCCGAGCACCTCGGCGCCGAGTTTCAAGCCGGCGAGGCCGAAGACGAAGCCGGGGCGGCGCATGGCCTGGAAGAGCATCGTGAGCGGCTGCTGCGCGGTGCGCGCGATCGGCACGAGCGCGAGGATCCGCAGGTAGGGCACGGCGGGCACGAACAGCGAGCTGCCGACGACGCGCACCAGCTCGTGCGCGAACACGAACAGCGTGAAGCACAGCGCGCAGGCGAGCAGCTGCACCAGCCGGAACGCCTGGTCGATCACGTAGCGCAACCGCTCGCGGTCGCCGTGCGCCACGAGCTGCGTGAGCGAGGGCAGGAGCGAGTTCGGCATCGTGTGCGCCAGCTCGACGAAGCGCTCGACGGTCTGGAACGCGAAGGTGAACAGGCCCAGCGCGGCCGGGTCGAGCACCTTGCCGAGCACGAGCTTGCCGAGGTTCTGGCCCGACAGGAACGAGAGGCGCGCCCCGTAGAGCGGCAGGCAGTACGCGAACATCGCGCGCAGCAACCCGCCGGGCACGGCGGGCCCGGCCTCGGCCGGCGCGTCGCGCCCGACGCGCCGTACCACGACCTCCGCCGCGACGAAGGTGACGAGCGCCTGGAGCAGCGCGAGCGCCGAGAAGCCCACCGCGAGCGCCACGAGGTGCCGGCCCGAGAGCCACAGCGCGCCCACGAGCAGCGTCTTGCCGACGTTGAAGATGAGCGAGAGCCCGCTCACCCATTCGAAGCGCTGCAGCCCGAACAGCACGGCCCGGCCCGTGGTCGAGAGCCCGTCCGTGGCGGCGAACACCGTGAGCAGCGGCACCAGGATCCGCAGCTCCTCGATCGCGTAGAAGCGGCTCAGCCAGGCCGTGATCGCGAACAGCACCCCGCACACGGCCAGGCCGAGCGCGAGCTTGAGCGCCAGGGCCAGGCGGAAGGCGCGCCGGAGCGTGCGCATGCGCCCCTGCACCTGGTACTCCGCCGCGTAGCGTTCGAGGAACATCTCGAAGTTCCCCGTGAACGCCGTGGCCAGCGTCACGACCGAGAACGCCACGGTGAGCACGCCGTAGTTGTGCGGCCCGAGCCAGCGCGCCATGAGCGCCGTGTAGACGAGGGTCGAGACCATCGCCACGGACTTCTCGATCCCGAGGAAGAACGCACCCCGCGCGAGGTTGCCCGCGATCTCGCCGCGCTTCACGCCGCCTCCCCCGCCGCCGCGTCCAGCTCGCGCTCGAGGAACGCGCGCAGGTCCGCCAGGTGCCGCACGTCGGGCGGCAGCGGGCGGTTGGCGGCCAGCAGCGCCGTCATGTCGGGGTGCGAGGCGTCGTAGCCGTGCATCGCCGCGACCGGGCGCGCGCCCATGAACGAGGGGACGAGCAGCGCGCCCGGCCGCAGGAGGAACACGTCCTCGCCGTAATCGCGGCC